>NZ_FYDV01000043.1:0-1235 GCF_900187535.1 Pseudomonas sp. Irchel s3a18
TGTAGTGGTCAACTAATCCCGGACACGACGTTAAGTTTTTCTTCGGCCCGAGCTGGCGCCAGCCCACCGTTGAATTGATGGGGTCGAATCCAGTTGTACCGATGCATCAAGAATTGGCTGATATCACGCTGGGCTTCTTGAGCCGTTCTGTAGCCCGTGTTCGGTATCCATTCTGTTTTCAAGCTGCGGAACACGCGCTCCATTGGCGCGTTGTCCCAGCAATTTCCCCGCCGGCTCATGCTCTGGCGCATGCGATAACGCCACAGCCGCTGGCGAAATAGACGACTCGCATACTGCGACCCTTGATCCGAGTGAAACAGCAGGCCCTGAGGTTTGCCTCGTTGTTCGTAAGCCATATCCAGCGCCTTGATAACCAGATCGGCGTCCGGCTTTTCCGACAACGCCCAGCCCACTACCCGGCGTGTGCAAAGATCCAGCACGACAGCCAGGTAATGCCATTTCCCCTGGGCCCAGATGTAGGTGATGTCGCCGCACCACACCTGGTTGGGTGCCGGAACATCGAACTCCCGACTCAAGAGGTTCGGGATATCCAACCGTTCAACTGTCGCTCGTTTATAGGCATGTGATCCGGGCTGTTTACTGACGAGGTCAAGCTCGCGCATCAGGCTGCGCACTTTGAATCGACCGAGCTGCTCACCGTCGTCACGCATCAGCGACAGGATGCTGCGGCTGCCCGCAGCACTGCGACTTTGCGAAAACAGCTCGCTCACCCGGCTGCGCAACCGAAGCCGTTCGACATCAGGTGTTCGGCGCCTAAGGCGCTGGGCGTAGTAGCACGAACGGGTGACTTCAAACACCTTGCACAGCCAATCAATCGGCTCATGGACTCTCAGCTGATTGATCAGCGCGTACGCTCGTGATCTTCCGACATCAAGAGCGCGGTAGCCTTTTTTAATATCGATTTTTCCCGTTCAAGGCGGGCGATCCGGGCTTCCAGCTCCTGGATTTTCTGCTGTTCCGGGGTCAGCGCTCTGCTCTGCGGAGTGACGCCTTGGCGCTCCTGCTGAACCTGATCAACCCAGCGGCGCAGGGCCGACTCGCCGACGCCGAGTGAACGGCTGGCTTCGATGTAGCTGTAGTTTTGCTTGAGCACGAGGTCGGCAGCCTCGCGTTTGAATTCAGCAGAAAAGGAACGGCGTTGTTTGGTCATCTGACACCTCGATCTGGCGAGCATTCTCACCTAAATGGGTGTCCGGTTTCATTAGACCACTACA
>NZ_FYDV01000041.1:0-1393 GCF_900187535.1 Pseudomonas sp. Irchel s3a18
CCGTATATGGACTCCCCCTCATTGCAAGCCCCGTTGCTTTGGCGCCCGTGCCGACTGCACACGTATATTCGGCCTCTAAATACGGCATCGTTTCGATGCAGGGCCATGATGGGCTATTCGCGCGCCGGCTCCCGATCGCTTTTTCGTGCTTTTCGCACTTGGACATTCGAGGGTTTTGCCGACGCCGGTTCGACCGGTTTGCCATCGTTCAGGTTGCTTCGCAATCGTGGTTAAGAGTTGTTTCTCTCGTAGAACACGTCGGGTAAATAGATCAGGCCGCTGCCTGATTCGGTTGGTAATCAGTGCCGTGACGCAGCATCGCCCAAGCCATGCGTGCAGTTTTGTTGGCCAGCGCAATAGCGGCCACATTGGGATGCGATCGCTCGGCTAAACGAACGGCCCACTGGCTGAGCCGATCCTCTTTGGATTTGGCTGTGCGTAGCGCCGAGCGTGCGCCATGCACCATCAATGTTCGCAGATACGTATCACCGCGCTTGCTAATACCGAGTAGTCGATCCTTACCACCAGAACTGTGTTGCCTCGGTGTCAGTCCCAGCGAGGCGGCAAACTGTCGGCCATTGGCAAACTGACGGGCATCACCGAGAGCGACGACGAGCGCTGTGGCGATCATTGGACCGACACCGCGCAGCTGTTGAAGGCGAACGGCGGACGGCTCGTTTGTCGCGATCGCAGTGATCTCGCCGTCGAGCTGGCAAACATGCCCATCCAGCGCACGAAGGTCGTCCCACAAACCATCCAGCAGACGACGAAAGCGTGCCGTCAAACCGTTATCCGCATCCCCTAGCCAGCATGGTATTGCACGACGCAGCATCAGCAATTCCTTCGGTGCAACGAGACCGTACTCGGCGACCAGCCCACGGATCTGATTGGCTTTGGCCGTCCGCTGTTCGATTAAGCCGGCCCGGATGCGATGCGTCGCCTGGATATCCTGTTGTTCGATGGTCTTGATGGCGACGAAGCACATGCTGGGACGGCTCATCGCTTCGCAGATCGCCTCGGCATCGTTCGCGTCGTTCTTGTTGCTCTTGACGTACGGTTTGACGAACTGCGGCGCGACCAGCTTCACCCGAAATCCGTGGGCTTGTAGCTGCCGAGCCCAGTGATGCGCACCGCCACAACTCTCCATCCCGATCTCACAGCCAGGTTCGATCTTCTCCAACACCGTTTGCAGCCAGCGATCACGCGGTAGGCGCTGCCGCCAGACGGGTAGCTCATGACAATCCACGCCGTGGATCTGAAACACGTTCTTGGCCAGGTCGACCCCAATTCGCATAAGCTTCATGTGTGGACTCCTTCTCACCGTTGACTGTGGTTCGCACTTTCAGTCTGGCACTCAAGATGCCGAAGTGAGGAGGAGTCCATCCCATTGCTT
>NZ_FYDV01000036.1:0-3382 GCF_900187535.1 Pseudomonas sp. Irchel s3a18
GCAGATAGGGGTTTCGGAATTTAATCTTGACGATGACCTACTCTCACATGGGGAAACCCCACACTACCATCGGCGATGCATCGTTTCACTGCTGAGTTCGGGATGGGATCAGGTGGTTCCAATGCTCTATGGTCGTCAAGAAATTCGGGTACTGAGTCGTGGCCAGTTGGCCTCGCTTCAGCAAATTGGGTATGTAATAGTCAGTGCGTTTTGTGAGTCGCAAACTTTCGGTTCGTTTCGTCTTCACACACCGCAATCTGGCGCTCCTCTTTTTTCAAAATCAGGAGTCAGCAAATTGCTTGGGTGTTATATGGTCAAGCCTCACGGGCAATTAGTATTGGTTAGCTCAACGCCTCACAGCGCTTACACACCCAACCTATCAACGTCGTAGTCTTCGACGGCCCTTCAGGGAACTCAAGGTTCCAGTGAGATCTCATCTTGAGGCTAGTTTCCCGCTTAGATGCTTTCAGCGGTTATCTATTCCGAACATAGCTACCCGGCAATGCCACTGGCGTGACAACCGGAACACCAGAGGTTCGTCCACTCCGGTCCTCTCGTACTAGGAGCAGCCCCTCTCAAATCTCAAACGTCCACGGCAGATAGGGACCGAACTGTCTCACGACGTTCTAAACCCAGCTCGCGTACCACTTTAAATGGCGAACAGCCATACCCTTGGGACCGGCTTCAGCCCCAGGATGTGATGAGCCGACATCGAGGTGCCAAACACCGCCGTCGATATGAACTCTTGGGCGGTATCAGCCTGTTATCCCCGGAGTACCTTTTATCCGTTGAGCGATGGCCCTTCCATACAGAACCACCGGATCACTAAGACCTACTTTCGTACCTGCTCGACGTGTCTGTCTCGCAGTCAAGCGCGCTTTTGCCTTTATACTCTACGACCGATTTCCGACCGGTCTGAGCGCACCTTCGTACTCCTCCGTTACTCTTTAGGAGGAGACCGCCCCAGTCAAACTACCCACCATACACTGTCCTCGATCCGGATAACGGACCTGAGTTAGAACCTCAAAGTTGCCAGGGTGGTATTTCAAGGATGGCTCCACGCGAACTGGCGTCCACGCTTCAAAGCCTCCCACCTATCCTACACAAGCAAATTCAAAGTCCAGTGCAAAGCTATAGTAAAGGTTCACGGGGTCTTTCCGTCTAGCCGCGGATACACTGCATCTTCACAGCGATTTCAATTTCACTGAGTCTCGGGTGGAGACAGCGCCGCCATCGTTACGCCATTCGTGCAGGTCGGAACTTACCCGACAAGGAATTTCGCTACCTTAGGACCGTTATAGTTACGGCCGCCGTTTACCGGGGCTTCGATCAAGAGCTTCGCGTTAGCTAACCCCATCAATTAACCTTCCGGCACCGGGCAGGCGTCACACCCTATACGTCCACTTTCGTGTTTGCAGAGTGCTGTGTTTTTAATAAACAGTCGCAGCGGCCTGGTATCTTCGACCGGCGTGGGCTTACGGAGCAAGTCCTTCACCCTCACCGGCGCACCTTCTCCCGAAGTTACGGTGCCATTTTGCCTAGTTCCTTCACCCGAGTTCTCTCAAGCGCCTTGGTATTCTCTACCCAACCACCTGTGTCGGTTTGGGGTACGGTTCCTGGTTACCTGAAGCTTAGAAGCTTTTCTTGGAAGCATGGCATCAACCACTTCGTGTTCTAAAAGAACACTCGTCATCAGCTCTCGGCCTTAAGATCCCGGATTTACCTAAGATCTCAGCCTACCACCTTAAACTTGGACAACCAACGCCAAGCTGGCCTAGCCTTCTCCGTCCCTCCATCGCAATAACCAGAAGTACAGGAATATTAACCTGTTTTCCATCGACTACGCTTTTCAGCCTCGCCTTAGGGACCGACTAACCCTGCGTCGATTAACGTTGCGCAGGAAACCTTGGTCTTTCGGCGTGGGTGTTTTTCACACCCATTGTCGTTACTCATGTCAGCATTCGCACTTCTGATACCTCCAGCAAGCTTCTCAACTCACCTTCACAGGCTTACAGAACGCTCCTCTACCGCATCATCCGAAGATGATACCCGTAGCTTCGGTGTATGGTTTGAGCCCCGTTACATCTTCCGCGCAGGCCGACTCGACTAGTGAGCTATTACGCTTTCTTTAAAGGGTGGCTGCTTCTAAGCCAACCTCCTAGCTGTCTAAGCCTTCCCACATCGTTTCCCACTTAACCATAACTTTGGGACCTTAGCTGACGGTCTGGGTTGTTTCCCTTTTCACGACGGACGTTAGCACCCGCCGTGTGTCTCCCATGCTCGGCACTTGTAGGTATTCGGAGTTTGCATCGGTTTGGTAAGTCGGGATGACCCCCTAGCCGAAACAGTGCTCTACCCCCTACAGTGATACATGAGGCGCTACCTAAATAGCTTTCGAGGAGAACCAGCTATCTCCGAGCTTGATTAGCCTTTCACTCCGATCCACAGGTCATCCGCTAACTTTTCAACGGTAGTCGGTTCGGTCCTCCAGTTAGTGTTACCCAACCTTCAACCTGCCCATGGATAGATCGCCCGGTTTCGGGTCTATTCCCAGCGACTAGACGCCCTATTAAGACTCGCTTTCGCTACGCCTCCCCTATTCGGTTAAGCTCGCCACTGAAAATAAGTCGCTGACCCATTATACAAAAGGTACGCAGTCACCCAACAAAGTGGGCTCCCACTGCTTGTACGCATACGGTTTCAGGATCTATTTCACTCCCCTCTCCGGGGTTCTTTTCGCCTTTCCCTCACGGTACTAGTTCACTATCGGTCAGTCAGTAGTATTTAGCCTTGGAGGATGGTCCCCCCATATTCAGACAAAGTTTCTCGTGCTCCGTCCTACTCGATTTCATGACTAAGAGATTTTCGCGTACAGGGCTATCACCCACTATGGCCGCACTTTCCAGAGCGTTCCGCTAATCTCAAAGCCACTTAAGGGCTAGTCCCCGTTCGCTCGCCACTACTAAGGGAATCTCGGTTGATTTCTTTTCCTCAGGGTACTTAGATGTTTCAGTTCCCCTGGTTCGCCTCTTGCACCTATGTATTCAGTACAAGATAACCATCTTATGATGGCTGGGTTCCCCCATTCAGACATCTCCGGATCAAAGTCTGTTTGCCGACTCCCCGAAGCTTTTCGCAGGCTACCACGTCTTTCATCGCCTCTGACTGCCAAGGCATCCACCGTATGCGCTTCTTCACTTGACCATATAACCCCAAGCAATCTGGTTATACTATGAAGACGACATTCGCCGAAAATTCGCATGCTCTCTTAATTAAGAGCAGCTCACAAATTTTACCTTAGCCTGATCCGTTACCAGTGAAAGTAACGTTCAGTCTATCTTTCTATCACATACCCAAATTTTTAAAGAACGATCTAATCAAA
>NZ_FYDV01000035.1:0-10575 GCF_900187535.1 Pseudomonas sp. Irchel s3a18
GCAAACCGACCGGAACGCCTTGGCCGGTAGAGTGGTAATGAGGGATGGAGGCGGAGTCAGGATCAGGTTATTTGTTCTCGGGTACGGCCGAACGCTGGATGCGCACACACCCCAGCAGATCCCGTGGATCTCTGTTGGAAAGATTTTTCTCCATTCTCAAGCTTGTACCTGGTAGCAGTTGCCCGGCCAAGGTCGGTACCATCGACTTGATGGGAATTGACAGGTCTGTCGTTGTCGGATTCTTGACTGATTTCAACGCATAGATAAAAGCCTGATCGTCCCTGTTGGCGCAGCTTTCGTCGTCGTAGAGTGTAAATGTACTGGCGGAGGGAATGCCGATAACTTTGATTCGTGTAACGTCATCCCACTGTCCTTTACAGGCATTGTCGCCATCCTTGAATGAGTAAGTGCCACTGACAAAGGTCAGTGAGCATTTCAGCTTGCCATCCCCAGCGCCACCACCTTCGGGCTCATTGAAAAATTGAATAATGCCATCTGGATAGGCTGAAGCCTCTGCTGAAGTATTAGTGGTCGGAGAGGTTTGTGCAGTGGCCAGTCCAGTGCAAATGTAAGTGCTTATTAATATGAGGCCAGTGAAGATTTTTTTGGTTAAAAGCATGACGTTAACCCCTTTGGGTAAGTGGTTGGCCAGTTCATGGCGCGATGACGGTGTGGTGTGTATTTCTGCCTTACCCTAGCAGCAAAGTACAATCGCGCAACCTAACAGTTCTGCTAGTACCCACTGGCTGAAAACGAGCGTAAAAATGCATTAACGCTAACAAGCAGGCCGTTTTTACCTGAGTCGCTGGAGTGTTGTTATGAGCAGTCGTCCACCTGCGCCGGTATACCGGCGTTGAATAATAATGCCCTGTCAACGTCCCGCTAGCAGCCACTATGCCTAATGACGCCGCGGTGAGAATGTGGCGGGAAGCTTTTGGCGAATGGGTTGAAGCCGATCCCGTGGCAGGGTATTTGAAAAAGTTCAAGGTTCCTGCTCATGCGATACCGGCAAACATGGGCCGAGCCGTAGATGTTTATTACAGCGCCAGGAAAAAAGACACGCCTCCTGAAGTGCCTGATTTTCCATCTAAACGCTACAAGTTGAGTGTTTTGACGGTTCCTCAGGGCAAGTTGAGCGTCCTGGAGTGCGCGGGTGCGCAGTATTAACGAATATCGTGAAGTTAAAGGGGGGGCGATGAGTAACTACACGGTGTCAGAGTTGCCGGCCTGGATGGACGGAAAATCCAAGACGTACGGATGGGATGCATTGGTTGTTTATGATCGACGTAAAACGAATATGTTGCTGCATCAGCAATACGTTGAACGGTTCAATAGCGACAGCACTATCTCTCCGCTTACGATCGGGTTGCCATCAAGTGAATATACGACAGAGTATTTGCATGGTTTAAAGCTGGGTGTTCCGAAACTGTCCTTTGCCAATGCCAACCTGCAATCATCCAAGGCTGATCTGACCATGGATATGGTTGGCGGGTTGATTGTGAGCGCACTTAAAGGGGCCGGTGTCCCGGAACGGGTTGTCAGTATCAAGCAAGTGCTGCCACTGGGTGGCCCTCAGTTGACCATGACCTTGCCGCTGGAAAGTACACCCGGCACGGTAACCGAGGGGAAGGTCACACTGGATATCAGCAAGGGAGAGGACATCAGGGCAAATTTTGTGATCGGTGACTTCGCGCAGGAAACCGTCGGTCTGGTGTTCAAGATTATCTTCCAAAGTCTTGCTCCTGAAAAGAAAGTTTTTTCACTCGGGACCCTCAGCGGTGAATTGAATGATGTCCTGACACCCGAAAGCTTTCAGATTCGAACCATGGCGAGTCCGTTGGGGGATCGCAAGGGGGATGAGGATTATGGTAACGGGGGGGTGTTGATGTTGATCACCTTTAAAGGCGGACTCGCCGGTTCTATTCCTCCCACGCCGGATCCAGGTAATCCCCATGGGTTTCGCTATTTGATCCCAGAAGATGAAGCAGGAAATGTCTACACGGGCGCGATGCTACTGTCTAATCGTGTTTTTTTCGACAAGGTTATCGGAGAAGGACTTAAAAAGCGCCTGGGTAATGAAACGGAGTTCGAAGCCTATAATGGTAATGGTCATACATTTTGGCACTTGACCGCAAAAGCGGGAAGTATTTCAGTCCCGGATTTCTACTTTCAGCATCAAGCAGGTCCGCCTGCAAGTTGCAAACTTACGCTGCTGGCGCCAGTCTTTAGGTTCTTCTTTGCTAGGGGGGGGGAGAGACTTAGTGTTAATCGTAGTCATAATGGTCTTTTGCTTTCTTGGGGGTCGGCTAACGCTTCTCAAGGGCGTGTTCAGTTTTTTGATCATCAGGGGAGTCCTCCCCGTGATCGAGATTACTTCGTAACGCTTCGGTTTCCTTACAGTTACAATCAAAACTTCAAGGCTGTGGTTGATAAACGAACAGGCGTTATTGATTTTCAAAGGGATCCTGAGTCAAGATTTGTATCTGAAGTGTCAACGTCCCACTGGTTTCCAAACCAGGAAGAGCATCTGGCCCTACTGAAGGTGGCCGTGAACGATAAAGTGGTGCCCGTAGTGGACGCCTCTTTTAGATGCCTTGAATTGCCGAGTGTAAATACATTACTTGCCCGAAATTTATTGTTCTCAGGCACCGACGCATTTCAACTCACTGACGCTTACGTTCCCGGCGACCTCGCCTTGTTCGGTCATATCGATCCGGTCCGAACCAGTATGACCCTGACACCCTCCCAATCGTTGATCGAAGCCGGGAAAAGCCAGCAGTTCGAGGTGTCCGGAGACGGTGTATCGAACCTTCTTTGGAGCGTCCAGGATACGGACGGTGACACGGTTGACATCGGTACTATCAGTCCCGCCGGACTGTATCGCGCCCCGTCGGTCAGTGCATTGGGTAAAGGCTATGTCACGGTATTGGTAACGGCTGAAGGCCGTCAGCATAACAATGCTGTCAAGGCTTCGGCGTTGGTGTCGATCATCGACAGTACCATCGCAGTGAATCCGGTTTTTCAGGTGCTGGCTGCTGGCGAGGCCACCAGACTCAGCGCCGACACCATCGACGGCAGTGCTCCGGAATGGACGTTGTTACAACCCGAACAGGGTGCGACGTTAACACCACACGAAGATAACCCTCATCACCGTCTCTACACGGCCGGGCCAAAGGGTAGCAGTGCATTTACCCTTGATGAGGTTCAGGTCAAGGCGGTGGGCGGCGCTCCCAAACGAGTGAAAGTCCTGACGCCTAATCGCCCCACGACATTGACACTGAGAGTGACTGATTCAAGTAATCCGGCCTCCGGTGAAGTACAGCTGCAAGTGTTGGTGGATGACGAGGTGGTTGATCCTGAGGTAAACCCGTACACGCTGACGCTTCTGGATGGGGGTGGCGAGTTGGACGCCAGGACAGGTATTTACAAGGAGCCAAACTCCCAGCAGACAAGTTTTGCCATTATCACCGTTACTATTGGTAGCGGCCCTTTTGGACATTATGGGTTTCTTGTGTTGCCGTTACCGCTCGGCACCTATTCTGCTATTCCCGCGATGTTTAATGAAGACAATCCGTCAGCGGTTTGGCGTGATGTTGTCGTGAGCAAATAATTCCTGCAGGAGCATACCGTATGTTAGACCAATCGTTTGCTGGCCTGTGCCGTCGAATGCAAGGCAAGTCGATCACCCGTGGCTGGGATGCAATCGTTACAATGAATCGAACCAAGGTGAATGCGCTGCTTGAACAGCAATACATTGCCCGGTTCGATAAGAACAGTTTTATGGCAAAAATCTCCGGTGAACATCCCATCGACAGTGCGGGGTATGCGGTGCTGGATTTGAGCGGCTTATTGCTAAGTCAGCCGCGGTTGTCGTTCGAGAACGCGACACTGGCCAACTCTCGCGCACGATTGACCTTTGATGTTGAAGCCGGAACGGTCAATCAGCGACTGGATGTTCCTGATTATCCTTCACGCGTGACGTCTAGTTTCGTGGTCACTCCACAGCAGGGTTACAAGGTCTACGCAGACATTGACCTTCGCAAAACCACGGGCATTGTCGAGAAGCAAGGACGAGTCATTATCGACCTTGGGGAAGCCGTTAACTTCACCAGTAATCTGGTGGAAGGTGACATGGCACAGGAGGCGCTCGGTAAATTTTTCCATCAACTGTACGCCAGTTACCCCCCGGAGATTCGAGTCTATGAGTTGGGGATGCTGGATTTTGACGACGATGATCTGCTGGTGCCCCGTGAGTTCGAAATCAGGACCCAGAAGGCCCCGGGCGGTGACGACGTATTGTCCGACAGCTATCAGGATGGCGCGGTGGTGCTGTTTGTCCGGACCCGCAATAACCCGAGCAATGGGTCGTTGCCGGTGGATGAGAGTCAATTTGAGTACCACATTCCGGATGACCGCCATCCTGTTACCGGGGAGGCTCTCTATTCTGGATCGTTGGTGTTGGCGAGCAGGGTGGTGTTTGACTGGTTCGTTGCACCTCATTTGATGAACGCAGTTTCCAGCCACTTAAGACTTCAACCCGACGTGCCATCCAATGATGTCGCACGGTCACTGCGGGCCGTGGCGGGGGGGTTCTATCTGGCCGATTTCATACACAAACATACTTGGCCCGGGACGGGCACCAAGATCACGACGGCCGTCTGGAATGACGGTCCTTTCACCATTCCATTTTACAACCAGGAGGTAGGCAAGGCGCTCAGGTTTTCGGCAAGCGCAGACCATATGTTTGAGTGTTCCTGGCGAGGTAATCAGCCAATCCCTCTCTGGTTTGAGGATCGTAACCTTTGGGGTATTGGAGATAAGAGTTACGGCTATTCAGGTTTTGCCAAGCCTGTTTTGAATATAAAATTCAAACCTGTTGTCAATACTTCAGACGACACCGTATCGTTCGAGCGTAGTGACTATCAATACAGTTTTACCGGGGAGTGGCTAGCCCCGGATTACCCCAGTAGTACGCCAACCTGGATATTTAATCGTACCGGCGAGTTACTGACGGCAGAAGTCGAGCGGAACATGCAGACATTCAAGTCGATGGCGCTTCCTGGTATCAACGTCTTCCATTTGAACCACCTGCTCTTTCCCGAACAAAACGCCCTGCTACTGACCGAAGCCGCATTGCCCGGCGACCTGTTCCTGGTCGGCCATATCGACCCGAAACACACCGCCTTTACCCTCGAACCTTTGTTCGGGCGGGTGAAAACCGGTGAAACCCTGAAGTTCGAAGTCAAACAACTTGCGTTGCAAACGCAAGCTGTCACCTGGAGCGTGCGTGGCATCGATGGCAGCCATTCGACGGGCGAAATCAGCGATGACGGTACGTTCACCGCACCCGATGCCGGGCTGATGGAAGGCCTGGCCGTGCGTAATGTGATCACGGCGTCTTATCGGGATGTCGAGACCGGGGAGCTCCGAGAAGCGTCGGCGTTGGTCGTGATTGTTGTCGAGCCCATGACCGTGACGCCATCCATGCTCACCCTTGATGTCAACCATGCAGCACCGGTGGCGCTCAAGGCATCCGTGTTGAAGGATGAGGCATTGCGGTGGACGTTGCACGGCCCCGGGCAACTGGACGCGGCGGGTTACAACGCAACGTACACGCCGCCGACGACGATCAACGAGCCTCTAGTGCCCATCGAGATCGAGGTGACAGGCCTCGTCAGTGGTAACAGTGTGCTGGCGTCTATTGTGTTGCTCAAGGGCACCTTTATATTGCCGGTACAACCAGGCTTTCACCCGGGTCTGCCGGCGAAGTCCTCCATGCAATTGCGGGTTGCCGACGATGAGGTGGAGCCTGACAAGATTGTCTGGCGTGTGGTCGCCGGAGAAGGCACTGTCGATCCGAACACGGGGGAGTACAAGGCGCCTGACCAGATACGTTCACCCTATGCGGTAGTACAGGCGACCCTGGGTAGTGGTGCGTTTGCACACAAGGGGTACGGTATTATCCATTTGTCCGACTACGCCAGAGCACCACGCTGGAATAAATTGCAAAGTTTTACCTTGACCACCGACTCGCGATCGCCCCGGGTACTGAGTAACGGGATGCAACAAGTCAATGTCGTTGTTGAGGTCAAACCCGAGAGCGCCCCTGACGGAAGTCCCGTCGAGATTAGCGATAAAGAATGGGAGAGTATTCGCCTGGTCACAAAATCCAGGACACCGCTCAAGCAAGTCGGCAAAGACGGCGTGCCCCCCGAACCCAAGGATTCAGGCATCGCATGGGATCCCTGGGGTTACAACACTATAAAAAATGAGTTTCGGCAATATCAAGGCGCAGCGGGCGAGCCTTCGGCTGCAGGAGAGGGCCGTCTTCAGAATGGTCGATCCAGGACCTTCTACGTCCAGACGCGTGCCGGTACAAAACTGGAGATCGCGGCCTACTTGCAGGGTGATAACGACTTGCCGTACTACTCGAATGGAAACGGTGGGACGGTGGAGGACAAGCGACTTATCGAAATTACGCCTATACCGCCAACCAATTATGCCGACAGTCTCTACACCATGACACGTGATCATGTGGTGGGTGGGGGGCGCTACGATGACAACCTGGACACCCTTGACTATTACACCCTCAAGCTTGAGCTGCACGATACGCTGATCCAGTTAAAAACTATCGAGTTCGAGTCAGCAAAAAGTATTGTTCAGTGGGAGAGTCGGCAATTCGAGGAAGGTGTTTGCAGCTTTGCCGGTTATGCCCTGGCAGGTAGCAATGCATTGAACTTCGATCCTCTGTTGTATGCCCGGATGCCGGATCCGCCCGCGCCTGGAGAAGGCGAGGTGGATAAGCGGATCAGACCCGAGAAGGTGCTGAAGCCGGGTTATTCGTGCCCTGAGGGGATGCTTTTGATCAGTTTGCATCGCTGCCAGTACTGGAATTTTGATCTGGGATGTGAACCCGATTATACGAGCGGCTTGAAACTCAGGTTTCATGACATCGACGGCAATAGACATGCCGTAAAGATAAACTTCAAGTCCAATACCGATCGCAATGAACTGGTGGCTCAAAAAGATAGTTGAACCCATGACGGCAGCGTAGCGGGTTGCTGTACAGATTGATTGTCAGGGAGTGGCCGCGGGCAGTTGTGCCTGTGCCACCTTTTCATCAGGAGTGCGAACATGTTGGATCAGTCCTTTATCGGTCTTTGCGAGCGTATGCAGGGTAAGTCTATGACCCGTGGCTGGGACGCCATCGTCACGATGAATAGAACCAAGGTCAATGCATTGCTTGAACAGCAATATATCTCCAAGTTGAAAGAGACGAGGGTCCTTAAAAAAATATTCGGCGAGGTCAAACTAACGGCCAACGGTTATTCCATACTTGATCTCACTGGCCTGGTACTGAGCCCGCCGCGTCTATCATTCGAGAATGCCACACTGACCAACTCGCGTGCGCGACTGACGATGGATGTTGAATCGGGGACGGTTTCCCAGCGCCTGAATGTTCCCGGTTATCCTTCGCGGGTCACCGAGAGTTTCAGTGTTACACCGCAGCATGGATTCAAGGTATTCGCGGATATAGACCTGTTTGCCTCGACCGGCACTGTCGAAGAGCTGGGACGAGTCATTCTTGACCTGGGCAATGCCATCAACTTCACCAGTAATCTGGTTGATGAACCGCTGGCCCAAGAAGCACTCGGGGTGTTCTTTGCTCGTCTCTATCGGGCGTTGCCGTGGGAGGAAAGGGTCTATGAGCTGGGGGAGCTGAAGTTCAACGACGATGACCTGCTGGTACCGCGAGAGTTTGCGATCCGCACCCAGATGGCCCCGGGCGGTAATGATGTGTTGTCTGACAGCTATCTGGATGGCGCGGTGGTGCTGTTTGTCCGGACCCGCAACAATCCGGCCAGTGGGTCATTGCCGGTGGAGGGCAGCGGTTTCCCCTATTTGATTCCGAATGATCGCCATCCTGTTACCAGGGAGGCTATTTATTCCGGGTCGTTGGTGTTGGCGAGTCGGGTGGTGTTCGACTGGTTTGTTGAACCGTATTTGATGAAGGAGATTGGTCATGATCTGAGGTTTCGGCGCGAGAGTGAATCAAATGAAATTGCACGATCGTTGCAGGCATCTGCCGGTGGTTTTCCAATTGAAGATGTCCATTACAAATGGACGGCTGGAATGTTTGGCAGGGGGGAGATAAAAAACACGCTGCCATTAACAGTGTCGTTCTTAAATGCAGCGCCAGACAAATCATTTTGTGTGTTTTCTGATAGCGCAATGCTTGTTTATGAGTGGCTAGGTGATCAGATGTATCAGTTTTATTTTTATGAAGATAGAACTTTTCCAGGGGTGGATCCGAAAGAGGCAGTGATTGAAAGTCGTATTCGGCCAACGGTGCAGGTTAAGATCAAACCGGTCGTTGCAGTAGATAACATTGTGCGGTTTGAAACCCAAGCCGGTTATGAGTTGGAAGTTCATGAGTTCCTCTATGATGCTTTGCGTCCTTATATTTCTGATACATATGCAGGTCTTATAAGTAGAAAGCTCATACCCCCAAAAGATCTTATTAAAGAGGCGTTTAAGGGACTGTCAGCCCCCGAAATCAACGTCTTCCATTTGAATCACCTGCTCTTTCCTGAACAAAACACCTTGCTGTTAACCGAAGCCGCACTGCCCGGCGACCTGTTCCTGGTCGGTCATATCGACCCGAAACACACCGCCTTCACCCTCGAGCCTTTGTTCGGTCGGGTCAAGGCGGGCACAACATTGCAGTTCGAGGTCAGGCAGCTCGCATTGCGAGCGATGCCGATGACCTGGTCGGCGTGCAACATCGATGGTGAGCAAGTCCCAGGCGTGATCGACCAGAACGGTCTGTTCACCGCCCCCGATCTTTCCCTGATCAACGGTCTGGCCGAGCGCTATATCGTGACGGCAGCCTATACCGGCGATGACGGCTTGGTGCGTGAGGCCTCGGCCATGGCGGCGGTGGTGGTGGAGTCCCTGAGCGTTACCCCGTCGATTGCCACGCTTGATTTCTCCGATGCCAAAAGAGACGTAAGCTTCAGAGCCGTCAACCTCGGCACTGGGCCGTTGCGCTGGACCCTGCGCGAGCCCTTCGGCACGTTACAGTCCAATGGCAATGAGGCTCTCTATACATTACCCAATACGCCTGGGGAGCAGGCCGGTGGTTTGGTGGTGATCGATGTCGAGGATCTTTCCAGCGGTGAAAAGACCAGCACCTGCATTTTGTGGTTACGTAGAAACTTCATCCTGCCCGTCGTACCCGGATTTCATCCCGGCTTACCCGCTGGGGCCGTCACTCAGTTGCGGGTCGCGGACCGCGATATCGACCCCGATGATCTGGTGTGGGATGTGTTGGCTGGCGATGGCCAGGTTGACCGGGAAACCGGGCTCTTTACCGCACCGGATACTATCAAGTCGCCCTACACCGTGGTGCAGGCTACTTACGGCCGGGGAACAATGGCGCACCGGGGCTATGGCATTATCCACCTGTCCAACTTCGCCAGAGCGTCCGACTGGACTGAGTTGAGCTGGATCAAGCTCACGTCGAATTCGAACTCCTTGAGCCTGTATGGCAATGGTTTGCAGCAGGTCAATGTCACGGTTTCGGTCCAGCCAAAAGAGGTGGATAACAAGCCCGTGGAAGTCTCTGATGAAGAGATGGCCAGTATTCAGTTAGTGCGCAAGGATGAGCATGGCAAATGGCTGCCGCTTGATCGCGTCGGTCTTTCTGGCGTGCCTGAAGGCGGGGGATGGGCGTACAACCTTGAAGCCAACGATTACGACCCATACCCGCCAGTCACAGGGCATGAGCAACCGACCGGGGGGGCGGTCCCTCATGAGCGGACCGCGTTATTTTATGTTCAGTCCCGCGCCATGGGGACCCTGGAAATAGCAGCGTCGTTGCGAGGCGACAATGGCATTACCTATTTATCCAATGGCGTTGGCGACCCTTCCGCGCCAGAGCGTACGATTACATTGAGTTGCGAAGAACCGCCGGACTACTCTGGCGCTGTTTATACCTTGACTCCCAAGCGTATGGAGGGAGCGGATGATGGATTTGATGCAGAATTTGAAAACCAGGGCAATGATAAAGACCTGACAACGGTCGACTATTATTTGCTACGCCTGGAAATTGATCGCGTGATTATTCCCATTCGGAAAGTTGAATTTCTGGCGGCGAAAAGCATGGTTCAGTGGGAAAGCCGACAGCTTGATGAAGATGTCTGCAGTTTCACTGGTTATGCCTACGCAGGGAGTAGGGAGTTGCGGTTCGATCCTCTGTTGTATGCACGTATACCTGAGCCCTTAAGGCCTGATAAAGAGATTGATAGGTCCTTTGTGATTCCATCGGGTCAATTGATGCTCAGCCTTCACCGCTGCGAGTACTGGAAGTTTGATAAGGGGTGCGAGCCGGATTATACGGTGGGCCTTGATCTGATTATTCATGATCACTACGGTAGTCGTCATCGTGTGAAAATTGATTTCAAAAATCCAAGTAATCGCAACAGCCTGATAGCGAAAAAACTCTGATGTTGATACTTGCAGCGCGACCCAGTCAGTCGCGCTGCGAACCTTATTGTTTATTGGATTGATTCA
>NZ_FYDV01000033.1:0-14721 GCF_900187535.1 Pseudomonas sp. Irchel s3a18
ACCAGCGCGTTGCTCGTAGCGGTGCGGCCTTCGACCACTGCGCCATTGAGCGACAGGTTCACCGCCTGGCCCGTGGCCGTGTCGGTCAACCCAGAGGCCCCCGCCACCACGCCCAGCGCATAGGTCAGGGTGCCAGCCCCATCGGCGCCAAACGCCGAGTTGAAGTTAGCGGCAAAGCTCTGGGTATCGTTGATCGCCAGGACGGTTTCGTCCACCGTCAGTGTTGGTGCCTCACCGGTGGTGTTGATGCTGGGTCCGTCGTCCTCAAACACCAGGTTCTGCCCAATATTGAGGGTCGCCTGGACACTGTCGCCATCGCCGTCGGTCGTGGTCGCCGTCAGCGTCACCAGGTCATCCGAGGTCAGGCTCGTCGCATCATCGGGATCGGTGGTGTCGGGATGCACCACCGCCCGCAGCTGGTCGAGGGTGACATCACCATTGGCAGCGACGCTGACGGTGAACACCAGCGCGTTGCTCGTGGCCGTACGGCCTTCGACCACTGCGCCATTGAGCGACAGGTTGACCGCCTCACCGCTGGCGGTGTCGGTCAGCCCGGAGGCTCCGGCCACCACGCCCAGCGCATAGGTCAAAGTGCCAGCCCCATCGGCGCCAAACGCCGAGTTAAAGTTGGCGGCAAAGCTCTGGGTATCGTTGATTGCCAGGACCGTTTCGTCCACCGTCAGTGTTGGTGCCTCACCGGTGGTGTTGATGCTCGGTCCGTCGTCCTCGAACACCAGGTTCTGCCCAATGTTGAGCGTCGCCTGGACACTGTCACCATCGCCGTCGGTCGTGGTCGCCGTCAGCGTCACCAGGTCATCCGAGGTCAGGCTCGTCGCATCATCGGGATCGGTGGTGTCGGGATGCACCACCGCCCGCAGCTGGTCGAGGGTGACATCACCATTGGCGGCGACGCTGACGGTGAACACCAGCGCGTTGCTCGTGGCCGTCCTACCCTCCACTACTGCACCGTTAAGCGACAGATTGACCGCCTCACCGCTGGCGGTGTCGGTCAGCCCAGAGGCCCCCGCCACCACACCCAGCGCATAGGTCAAAGTGCCAGCGCCATCGGCGCCAAACGCCGAGTTGAAGTTAGCGGCAAAGCTCTGGGTATCGTTGATCGCCAAGACTGTTTCGTCCACCGTCAGTGTTGGTGCCTCACCGGTGGTGTTGATGCTAGGTCCATCATCTTCGAACACCAGGTTCTGCCCAATATTGAGGGTTGCCTGGACACTGTCACCATCGCCGTCGGTCGTGGTCGCCGTCAGCGTCACCAGGTCATCCGAGGTCAGGCTCGTCGCATCATCGGGATCGCTGGTGTCGGGATGCACCACGGCCCGCAGCTGGTCGAGGGTGACATCACCATTGGCGGCGACGCTGACGGTGAACACCAGCGCGTTGCTCGTAGCGGTGCGGCCTTCGACCACTGCGCCATTGAGCGACAGGTTCACCGCCTGGCCCGTGGCCGTGTCGGTCAACCCAGAGGCCCCCGCCACCACGCCCAGCGCATAGGTCAGGGTGCCAGCCCCATCGGCGCCAAACGCCGAGTTGAAGTTAGCGGCAAAGCTCTGGGTATCGTTGATTGCCAATACCGTTTCGTCCACCGTCAGCGTGGGTGCCTCACCGGTGGTGCTGATGCTCGGTCCGTCGTCCTCGAACACCAGGTTCTGCCCAATGTTGAGGGTTGCCTGGACACTGTCGCCATCGCCGTCGGTCGTGGTCGCCGTCAGCGTCACCAGGTCATCCGAGGTCAGGCTCGTCGCATCATCGGGATCGGTGGTGTCGGGATGCACCACTGCCCGCAGTTGGTCGAGCGTGACATCACCATTGGCAGCGACGCTGACGGTGAACACCAGCGCGTTGCTCGTAGCGGTGCGGCCTTCGACCACTGCGCCATTGAGCGACAGGTTGACTGCCTCACCGCTGGCGGTGTCAGTCAGCCCGGAGGCTCCGGCCACTACACCCAGCGCATAGGTCAGGGTGCCAGCCCCATCGGCGCCAAACGCCGAGTTGAAGTTGGCGGCATAGTTCTGGGTATCGTTGATCGCCAAGACCGTTTCATCCACCGTCAGCGTTGGTGCCTCGCCGGTGGTGTTGATGCTAGGTCCGTCGTCTTCGAACACCAGGTTCTGCCCAATGTTGAGCGTTGCCTGGACACTGTCGCCGTCGCCGTCGGTCGTGGTCGCCGTCAGCGTCACCAGGTCATCCGAGGTCAGGCTCGTCGCATCATCGGGATCGGTGGTGTCGGGATGCACCACGGCCCGCAGTTGGTCGAGGGTGACATCACCATTGGCAGCGACGCTGACGGTGAACACCAGCGCGTTGCTCGTGGCCGTGCGGCCTTCGACCACCGCGCCATTGAGCGACAGGTTGACGGCCTCGCCGCTGGCGGTGTCGGTCAGCCCGGAGGCTCCGGCCACTACACCCAGCGCATAGGTCAGGGTGCCAGCCCCATCGGCGCCAAACGCCGAGTTGAAGTTGGCGGCAAAGCTCTGGGTATCGTTGATCGCCAATACCGTTTCATCCACCGTCAGCGTGGGTGCCTCACCGGTGGTGTTGATGCTCGGTCCGTCGTCTTCGAACACCAGGTTCTGCCCAATATTGAGGGTCGCCTGGACACTGTCACCATCGCCGTCGGTGGTGGTCGCTGTCAGCGTCACCAGGTCATCCGAGGTCAGGCTCGTCGCATCATCGGGATCGGTGGTGTCGGGATGCACCACCGCCCGAAGCTGGTCGAGGGTGACATCACCATTGGCGGCGACGCTGACAGTGAACACCAGCGCGTTGCTCGTAGCGGTGCGGCCTTCGACCACTGCGCCATTGAGCGACAGGTTGACCGCCTCACCGCTGGCGGTGTCGGTCAGCCCGGAGGCTCCGGCCACCACACCCAGCGCATAGGTCAAAGTGCCCGCCCCATCGGCGCCAAACGCCGAGTTGAAGTTGGCGGCATAGCTCTGGGTATCGTTGATCGCCAATACCGTTTCGTCCACCGTCAGCGTGGGTGCCTCACCGGTGGTGCTGATGCTCGGTCCGTCGTCCTCGAACACCAGGTTCTGCCCAATGTTGAGGGTCGCCTGGACACTGTCGCCATCGCCGTCGGTCGTGGTCGCCGTCAGCGTCACCAGGTCATCCGAGGTCAGGCTCGTCGCATCATCGGGATCGGTGGTGTCGGGATGCACCACGGCCCGCAGTTGGTCGAGGGTGACATCACCATTGGCAGCGACGCTGACGGTGAACACCAGCGCGTTGCTCGTGGCCGTGCGGCCTTCGACCACCGCGCCATTGAGCGACAGGTTGACGGCCTCGCCGCTGGCGGTGTCGGTCAGCCCGGAGGCTCCGGCCACCACACCCAGCGCATAGGTCAGGGTGCCAGCCCCATCGGCGCCAAACGCCGAGTTGAAGTTGGCGGCATAGTTCTGGGTATCGTTGATCGCCAGGACGGTTTCGTCCACCGTCAGTGTTGGTGCCTCACCGGTGGTGTTGATGCTCGGTCCGTCGTCTTCGAACACCAGGTTCTGCCCAATATTGAGGGTCGCCTGGACACTGTCACCATCGCCGTCGGTCGTGGTCGCTGTCAGCGTCACCAGGTCATCCGAGGTCAGGCTCGTCGCATCATCGGGATCGCTGGTGTCGGGATGCACCACCGCCCGCAGCTGGTCGAGGGTGACATCACCATTGGCAGCGACGCTGACGGTGAACACCAGCGCGTTGCTCGTGGCCGTCCTACCCTCCACTACTGCACCGTTAAGCGACAGATTGACGGCCTCGCCGGTGGCCGTGTCAGTCAGCCCGGAGGCTCCGGCCACCACGCCCAGCGCATAGGTCAAAGTGCCAGCCCCATCGGCGCCAAACGCCGAGTTGAAGTTAGCGGCAAAGCTCTGGGTATCGTTGATCGCCAAGACTGTTTCGTCCACCGTCAGCGTTAGCTCCTCACCGGTGGTGCTGATACTGGGTCCGTCGTCCTCAAAGATAATCCTGGAGCCGATTTCGGTGGTCGTAATAGAGGGTTGAAACAGCGAGAAGCCACCGATATCAAAATCGGCGTGATCATTGCCCCTGGCATCGCGGGCCGCCCCGTTCTCGACGAGCACGCGGTTATGATCCGCGGTTGTGGTGTATTCAATCTGATAGCCGGCTTTGACACCGGTGATGGTTGCAACCCCGCCAGAAAAGCTGATGCCAATGGCGGGATCATTCACCGATCCGTCTGAATCCTCGATCACCAGCCCGGTGCTGATGTTGATGATGCGAACATTGGTGATTGCAACCGGTGTATCACCCGCATAGCCATTGATGAAATTCACGCCAGGTTCAGCAGCGGTGTTGAATGCGCTGATTTTTACGACAGCACTCTTGCCGCTTTGCAACTGCACGATGTCGAAATTGGCCGACGTTGTATTGTAGACGTCGGTAAAGTCGATGTTGGATTCAACATCTGCTTCGGTCTGACTAAGGTTGGGAACGGTCACATCCTGCCTGGCGCCCGTGACGAACGAAAAGCGAATGCCCTCTTGTTCCACAATCATCTGATTGTTGGTGCCGATGGTGGTCGGGCCACCCCCATGGCTGGTATTGATTCTGTCGCCAGTGTTTATATTGGCGCCGCTTGACTGGTCTGCGGGGTCCTTGCCGGTGGCAATGATGGTGGGATCCGTGATCCGCGAGACACCATCGACCATTTCAGTTGTCGGGTTCGCTTGCGTGAACATCAGGAACAGGTTCTGGCCGGAGGGCACATTGGCCAGACTGAATGCCGAGTCCTGAACGGTTCCGATGAAAACCTTATCCAGCAGATTGACCGCATCGTCGGGGTTGCTGGTATCCGGATGCTGCAGCGGTTGGTACTGCACGACCCAGATTTTGCCACCCGTGACCGGCGAGCCGGTTTCTTCAATATAGGCTGCGAACACGATCACGCCGCCGGCTTTGCCTAGAACGATGTTGTTGTTCGAGTCCGTATAGAGAAGGATGGGGGTGCCATCGAGGGTGAGCAGTCCGCTGTCCAGGCCATTGAGCGCCGCGCCAAGGCTGTCGGTAAAGCTGATATCGGTAATGCTTGCTCCGGGCGCAGCGATGCTGAACGCATTGCTGCCCGTGTTGCCCGCCGCCCCTGTATAGCCACTCAAGGCGGCAGCCGTTACGGCACCAGCTCCAAGTGCGGTCAACCGGGTAGAGAAGATCGAGGGCAGGGACGCCACCAGAATGTCATTGTCGTCAGCGTCTCCCGCAGGGCTTGCCGTGGCGGTGCCGTTCTGCAGCCCGGCTGTTTCGTCCAATGTAACGTTCACACCGGTCACCAGGACGCCCGGAACGCTGTCAGTAAACGACATGGTTGCCATAGCATCGTCACCGGTGCCGGACACACCATCGGCACCCGCAGAAGCCGCGGAGAGCAGGAATGTCGCGCCTGCCGAGTCGTCGGGGTTCACGTACCACGAGGTCGTGAGGCTGCCGTTGACCTGACCGTCGAGATCGCCGGCGCCGCCGTCGATCACGTACCAGGGATCATGTCCCTCACCGGTGTTGGTATCGAGCACATCATCGGACGTGCCCCACACGTTATCTGCGCCGGCGCTGGTGGCATGCTCCACTTCGAGCGCCACTGTGCTGCCGGCGGCGAAGCCGCTGGCCGTGATGATGGCGGTGCTGCCGGGTGCGTAGTCGCTTAGGTCGGTGGTGATGGTTGGAGTGGTTAGAGGGGTCGAATCGTTCGTGAGCGATGAGTTTTTCTTGCGCGTACTCATGACTTCCTCCTGAGCAAATCCAGTTATCGAGTCCAGACCGTGGAGCTGTTTTTACTACATCCCAGAACTATGAATAATCGCCGGAGGTTGCACATCGGCCGATACTCCTAGGTGGGGTAGGAGTTTCAGACTACTGGGGAGGGGACTGCTGGGAAGGGGTAGACGGAATGATGCGAAGGAGCGGCGCCGCATAGCCCATTTGTGAATGAGGACATGGCGCCGGTGCTCAAGGCCGCCCAGGCTTTAACGGCCAGCGCATCGAGCTGAATTTGAGCCAGCTCAGGCGGCCGGGGGCGGGGGCTCGCGCCTATCAACCACATAACAACCAACCGCCGAAAATGGGTGACTCAACGAGGCAGCCAAGCTGAGCGGTGCTCGTTGAGACCGTTAGATACAGGTTCAAATCGATCACGACTCAGGTAGGCCGGTGTTAGATCCGGAGATTCCGGTAATCCTCTGGAAGCCTTACAGAGCAAGGCCTGCAATGCCTTTCAAGAAACAACCACAGGTGAGGATTTAAAAGCGCCTATCGCTGAGTGCAAGACTCCATCGGCAGGCCTAGCCACTGCCTTTGATGGGTATTGGTCACAGGCTCAGACGCCCTTTCGCACCGTCATTGACGTGCGACGATGAAGGCGACGCCTCTCAGGTACCAGGGTCGATTAGTCTCGGTGTATTGCAGAGCGAAGTATTTGTGTTTTGACGCGATTTCAGGACTTTCATGCGTTTGACTACATCCCCCCCAGGGGGATATGGTGCCGACGTAATTCATTGAAGCCTGAGGCTCAAGTCATGAGTGAGCACGAACACAACCATCCCCACACCCATCAAAGTCACGAGGCGATCATCAAGCGCCTTAAACGTGCAGACGGTCACTTGCGCAGCATCATTACCATGATCGAAGAGGGTCGTGAGTGCGTGGACATTGCTCAGCAACTGCATGCTGTCGAGAAAGCGGTGTGCCAAGCGAAGCGCACATTGATCCAGGATCACATCGACCACTGCCTCGAGGACACCGTATCGGCCTTGAACAATGGCGAGCGCGCACCGCTGGAAGCGTTCAAACAAATCACCAAGTATCTCTAAGACTGACATGCCCAATTTCGCTGAACTGCTGCAACAGGGTGGCTCTCACGCCTGGCTGTACTTCCCGAGCGCTATCTTGCTTGGTGCTTTGCATGGCCTGGAGCCGGGCCATTCAAAAACCATGATGGCAGCTTTCATTGTGGCCATCCGTGGCTCGGTAAAACAGGCGGTGTTATTGGGCCTGGCCGCTACGCTTTCGCACACCGCTGTGGTGTGGCTGGTCGCCATCGGCGGCATGTACCTGGGTAAAGGTCTGGACGCCGAAACCACTGAGCCTTACTTCCAGCTTGCCTCTTGCGCGCTAATCATTGTGATTGCGCTGTGGATGCTCTGGCGTACCTGGCGTGGCGAGCAAATGTTCAAGTTCGAGCAAGCTGATGACCACCACGGCGAGCATAATCACAGTCACCATGATGAAACCCATCGCATCGATACCGGTCATGGCCGCGTCGAACTGTCGATCTTTGAACAAGGCATGCCAGCGCATTGGCGCATGAAAGCATTGACCGGGCATGCCTGGCCCGCCTCGGATGTTCGCCTGACGACTACCCGTCCAGACGGCAGCACTCAAATGTTTTCATTCGTCGAGCGCGAAGGCTTCCTGGAGTCGACAGTCGATATCCCCGAACCTCATGAATTTAGCGCTCGCTTGAGCCTGGGGCATGCAGGGCATTCCCATGATTACGACCTGGAGTACCAGGAGCATGATCACGGACATGCGCATTCCGAGCTGGAAGGTCTGGAACTGTCGATTGACGGTTATCAGGATGCGCATGAACGTGCGCATGCCAACGATATCCGTAAGCGCTTCACCAACCGAGAGGTCACCACGGGCCAGATTGTCATGTTCGGATTGACGGGCGGTTTGATTCCTTGTCCGGCTGCCATTACCGTTCTGCTGCTCTGCCTTCAGGTTAAAGAAGTGGCATTGGGCGGTATGCTCGTCCTGTGCTTCAGCATCGGCTTGGCGATCACGTTGGTCGCTGTGGGTGCTGCAGCGGCTGTTGGTGCCAGACAAGCCTCCAACCGTTGGCCGTGGCTGGGCACCGTTGCTCGTCGTGCGCCATACCTGTCCAGCATGTTGATCATTGGGGTTGGCCTTTACGTGGGCATCCATGGCTGGATGGGCCTAACCGGGTAATGTGATGTTAAGCACCAAATAGAGGCAATTGGCCGCATCATGCTTAGGGTGAGAAAGCTCACCCTAAAAACAACATGAGCATGGCGTTCGCCTGATGAAACTATTTGCCCTTCTGATCGCCGCAGTCCTTTCGATGACGTCCGTGGCTGCCTTCGCGCATAGCTGTGATCCCTTGATTCTAAAGGGTGCACGGCCTTACTTATCACAACTTGCCAAGCAGACTTTGCCTGTGAAGGGATAGCCCAAGTTGGAGTATCGCTAATTGCCGTCAGCACCATGACGGTGGTATTGACCTACCTACCGCCTGTGCGCACACAGCCGCCTGAGCTGGCTCAAATTCAGCACGACGCGCTGGCGGTTAAAGCCCGGGCGGCCTTGAGCACCGCCGCCATGTCCTCATTCACAAACAGACTATGCGGCGCCGCTCCTTCACGACATTCCGTCCCCCCCTCCCCAGTAGTCTGAAACTCCCACCCCGCCTGGGAGTATCGGCCGATGTGCAACCTGTGGCGCTTATCCATAGTTGTCGCATGTACCAGAAATAGGCCCACGGCCAGGCCGCGGTCACTGAAATTGCTCGGGAGAACATCATGTCTATTCGCACAAAAAACTCATCGCTAACGAGCGACGACAGTACTTCTACCTTCGTGAGCGATCCGGCTCCCCTATACGTTCCGACCGTCACCACCGCCACCATCGCGGCCAGCACTCCGAGCGTCCTGGCGACCGGCGTGAACGTTACGCTGGACGAAACCGCCGGGCTGCAGAACGGCACCGCCACTGCAAGCCCCGCGGGAGACGCTGACGACAATGACATTCTGGTGGCGTCCCTGCCCTCGATCTTCTCTACCCGGTTGACCGCGCTTGGGGCCGGTGCCGTAACGGCTGCCGCCTTGAGTGGCTATACGGGGGCGGTGGGCGATACGGGCAGCAATGCGTTCAGCATCAACGCTGCGCCCGGAGCAAACATTACCGATATCAGCTTCACCGACAGCCTTGGCGCACCGCTCAATGGCCTGGACAGCGGACTGGATACCCTCGATGGCGTCAATATCCTTCTCTATACGGATACGAATAACAACATCGTTGTGGGGCGAGCCGGGGGGCCAGCCGGCGCGGTCGTGTTCGCTGCCTATATTGAAGAAACCGGATCGCCGGCCACGGGCGGCAAGATCTGGGTCGTGCAGTTCGAACCGCTCGAGCATCCGGACGCTAGCAACCCCGACGATGCGGTCGATCTGTCAGGTATTGTTTTCATCGGAGCCAGTCAGGACCTGGAATTCAGTCTGGCCGGTGTGCCCTCCGGTGCGAACCTCTTCCTGATGTTCACGAAGGCGAACCCGACAGTTGTCGATGACGCTGGTGTCTTGCGGATCACGGATCCCACCATCATCGCCACCGGCAAGGACCCCGCAGACCAGTCAAGCGGCGCCAATATAAACACTGGCGACACGATCATTACCAGCCAGGCGGCTAACCCGACCACCTTCGGCACCAACAACCAGATGATTACGGAACAGGACGGCATCCGCTTTTCGTTCGTCACGGGCGCCAGGCAGGATGTGACCATTCCCAACCTTAGTCAGAACGAAGCAGATGTTGAATCCAACATCGACTTTACCGCCGTCTTCAATGCGAGGATGGCCAATTTCGACGTCGTGCAGTTGCAAAGCGGCAAGAGTGCTGTCGTAAAAATCAGCGCATTCAGCACCGCGGCTGAACCTGGCGTGAATTTCATCAACGGCTATGCGAATGACACGCCGGTTGGCATCACCAATGTACGCGTCTTCAACATCAGCACCGGGCAGGTGATCGAGAATTCAAACGGATCAGTGAATGATCCGGCCATTACCATCAGCTTCACCGGTGGGGTTGCAACCATCACCGGCGTTAAAGCCGGCTACCAGATTGAATACACCACGGCGGCGGATCATAACCGCGTACTCGTCGAGAACGGGGCGGCCCTCGATGCCAGGGGCAATACCCACGCCGATTTTGATATCGGTGGCTTCACGCTGCTCCAAACCGCTGTTTCGACCGCCGAAATCGGCTCCAAAATCATCTTCGAAGATGATGGCCCAACACTCGCATTCGGCAACCTGATCGGGACCGGTAGCGTCCTGCCGCAAACCGGGTTCTGGAATAATTCGGCCGGCGCCGACGGGCTGGGGGCGACCGGTCTGAATATCTCGTTGGTCAATGGCCAGTTCACCCTCGTCAGGCCAGACAACACGACCACGACCGGGACCGGCACGCTCACCGAGCTGGTGCCCTCACCGGACGCCAATGGCGCGTACCAATTCGCCGGGACGTTGACCGGTGATTTCGACAACAACGCCGCAACCGCGGATACCAGCGTCGACTACACGCTGACCGCCTTCGCCGATGGCAGTTATGCACTGGATCTGGTGCAAGGCTTCAGCTCAACGATCGTTCTCAGCAGTGCCGACGGCTCGCTCGCTGCCGGCGGTCCGGATTCGGTGCGCACATTGTTAATTCCGGAGACGGATAACCCGGCTATTCCTTCGGCATCCGAGGAGATTGTGTTCTTTTCCGCGAAGGCGCTTGCGTCGACTGCGGATATCCTGACCGGTATCGGGCTCGGAGCACCCGACCCCACTGAAGCCGCGCTACAGACCAACCCCCTGCCGTCGTACATCGACCCGGCGGCCATGAACGTCAGTACGTCCGGCATCGGTGTCGCCAACAACGTTTTCCAAGGAGACAACCTGGCGGCAATCAGCGCCGCCGATGAAAGCTTCGTCATCAATCCGGAGAGCCTGCTGACGGGCATGAAGGTCTTCATCGACAACTCCGTGGCGGGGTACAACACGGCAACCGAGGACCTGTACTACAGGATCTACTACGAGGATGGCACGTTCTCGAACCTCTTCGAGGTGAACAGCCTGACTCCAGAGGACGGCGGGCAGGTGTCCTTCCTCATTGAGAAAGAGGGCACGGCGCTGATCGATGCTGTTCAGCTCACGATGGCCCGGGGCGATATCAAGATCCCGGTGATCCAGTTCATTACGGAGAGCGAGAGCCTGGCCAGCGATGTCAAACTGGCGTTCAGCGCGACGCTGACGGACAAGGATGGGGACTCGGCATCAAGTACGTTTGACGCCAACCTGTTCGCCAACGACTTGGTCGGCGCCTTCGACTACACGCTGGTGGGCACGGGCGGTGAACGTGATGCCTTCAACGTCGATTTGTCATTCGATGAGAACCTGTACCAGGTCACCGGCTTCGATGCGGGCGCCAACCTGCGAGACACCCTGGTGCTCAACGGCGACCAGAACGCCGTTGTCCAGATCGACAACAGCGGCGCAGACAGCATCGTGACGGTTGCCGAAACTGGCGGAGACGTCACGACCATTACCTTGGTCGGGATTGATCTTCTGTCTAGCGACATTGTTCTTGGCAGCGTCTGAGGCGTCGCGCGGGTAAAAGGATGCGAGGGTGGCGTAGGAACCACCCTCGCATTGCTTCTGCAGTTTGAATAGGAGATCCGCACGATCGCATCCGCTGTGAACGCTCGAACACCACCAGGCTTGAAGAGCGCGGCGCCACACCAAGCAACGGCCTACCCACTCCAGAAACACGCCAGGCCCCCTGACAATTGCGTGCATGGCGCTCACAGTGGGGTTGCTTTCGGCCCAACTCAGACATTAAATCGAGACCGAAGCATAACCATTTTCATTGCTTGAACGGCGCTCCTGTCTCTTTAGATGTGCGCTGGCCTAAAGTATCTGAGGAGCAGAACCGTGATCACCGAGGCTCCTTAGACACACTCGAGCTTATCGCGCAAAAACTCGATAAACCGTTGCGTCTTGGCCGGAAGCAGCCGGGTCTCGGTTAGCGCATAGACAGAGACGGGGGCCCGAAGGTATCTCCGGGTACCGTTGGATACGGGTTCAATTCGGTCACGCCTCAAGTTGACCGGTGTTAGATCCGGAGATTCTGGTAATCCTCTGCAAGCCTTACAGAACAAGGCCTGCACTGCCTTTCAAGAAACATTACGAGAGGATTCAAAAGCGCCTATACCGTCCTGTGGCTTGACTCGCGGACCAATCGACAGAAACGTATTGCGTGGTGCTGGCACGGGGTATTGCTGACAGCAGTCAGTATTACTGCGCAATTGCACTTACCTGACCACGGTTTGCATCCGTCTTGACCCGCCGTACCAGTGGCGACTGGCTGAACACAACTCATTGCATTCATTACAGAGAACCAAGATCAGTCTTCCCCGGAAAGTCTTCCCCAATTGTTGAGGTGCTACGCATTACGTCTCTTAGTGCTTCCACTAAAGCGCAAGCGGCAGGTGACAATGTAGTACCCACTAGGCGAGAAATACCGATCTGTTCCAAAATCAAAGGTTCGAAAGCGGGGAGACGAACAAGACTACTACTGTGCGCTGGATCAAAAACCACCGACTGAGGCAATATTCCAAGAAGATCCGTCTGTTTTAGCAGCCAAAGTATATTAAAGAAAGATACCGTCTCTATAGTTGCATGCGGTGGATCAACATTTTCTCGGTAGAAAATACTATCGAACTGCTTCCGCAAAGTAGTCTCTACTGGTGGAAGAAGCCATGCCTCACGTGCGAACTCTTCGAGCTTTACCTTGGGTTGCTGAGCGAGAGGATGATCACGCCGCGCAACAATAATTGCGTTCTCGCTAAAAAGAGCTTCCTGAGAGACAACAACACTTGAGCTAACATCGGAAAGCCTCCCAATTAGGAAGTCCAGCTCCCCCGAGATGAGCCGGGGTATAAGTTCGCCGCTCACTCCCTCGACGATTTTAATGCGGACGCTTGGCCGGCTTTTCCAAAGTCGTGCAATCGCCGCTGGCACGAGATAACTTGATCCCGTTAACACACTTCCTATAGCGACACGCCCGGCATGCCCCTTTCCAAGAGCATCGATTGCTTGGGAAACGTGGTCTAGCTGTGCAAGAACCATACGACTGCGCTCTACAAAGGCCCGGCCAAGCTCTGTAGGCGTAACGCCCCGACGGTTCCGTATGTAGAGCTGAGCCCCCACAGCCTCCTCGAGGTCCTGTAACAATTTGCTCGCCGTTGGCTGTGAGAGGTTGAGCGAGCGCGCAGCGTGCACGACACTGCCATATTCAAACAGAGCTATAGCCAAGCGGAAATGCCTGACCGTCGCCCATTTTTCCAGCCTGTCTAAACTCATGTGATATTCCAATTATCGATACCACATCCACTATATTCTAGATTTACGAATACCATAACCCCCCCTAGAATGTGTCCAAGCGAAACAGCCCTCTCCACACGAACGCTCGGTTGAGCACTGCCAAGAGACTCAAGACGTATTGACGTAAAGCGTTGCAGGCACGCGCTCTACTTATGCCATGCATCTTGGTTTATTGCCGCAGCGAATCGACATTGCTCAGCCAGGTGCAATCTTAAACTTCCACTAGAAAGTACATGAGCCTTGCCGATTCTCTCTTTTCAGTTCTTGTTGGAGTTTCGATTTTCATCAACATAAACGGAGTAAGTGTTATATGAGCATCAAAAACCTCGAAACCGTTAAAAGTTACTTTAAATACTGCGTTGACGGAAAAGATGCCGAGAGAGTTTCCGAGTACTTTGATGCCGACGTGATCGTGCATCGACCGGACTGTGATGCTCCAATTTGCGGTCTGGAGAACTTCAGGCGAGCCTTGAGCACAAATGTTCTCGACCGGTATCAGACAATCAAAACTACGTTTAGTAAGGAAGTCGTCACTGATGACGTTGTTGTGGTCGCACTGACGCACTACGCCACCGGATCGAATACATGGCATGGCTTTAACGTAGAAGGCAAGAGCCTGACCTGGACGGCCCTGACGTACTTCCGCTTTAACGAAGAAGGTAAGGTCGTCGAGGAAATCGTAGAACGAAACGAACTGTTCATGGCAAAACAGCTCGGAATCATCAGTTACGACTAACGCTTAGCAAGGGCATCAGGAAGCCAAGCCCATCGCTGCGAGCGCTTGTGCTCACAGCCGTGGCACAACAACTTGGCCCACTGGGGTGCTCGGGGCCTTTTTGTTACCGTGGACACCACCAACCATCGGTCAGTGGTGTGCGTCTCGATGGCGACGTGCCCTCTCCAGAAACACACCGGGGACCCTGGCAGTTTCGACCGAATACGGGTGCGAAGACTCGCGCAAATTCGTTAGCGGCACCCCGCCAAAGTTAGTTAACTGGTTAACTCGGGTGGTTAACTGGGCTGAAAGCCTTATGAGTCGTGGCCTGTAGCCCGTTAACTAAGCATTTGAGCAGGTTAACTCGGCTAACGTCAATTCGCCTGAGAGCCAAGCGGGCCGTGGATTTCAGTCGGTTGACTGGTGGTTAGCCATAAAGAGCTCAAGGAGCAGATCGAGTCGTTGCGGAATACGCTCGATAGTCTCCCCTTAAACTGTGACGACTGCTCCCAAGAACAGTGGCAACAGCGACTCCATCTGCAGGACGAGGTCGCGGACCTGGAACAGGCCGCCACGAATCTCAATCGGCAAGCTTTGTACCTTGGCAAAGACATCCTTCGCCTTTCCACGCTGCTCAACGCCGACAAGCAAATTGCGGCCAACAGCAAGCGAGACCAAGAGCTTGCGACAGAGATTGTAGTGGTCAACTAATCCCGGACACGACGTTAAGTTTTTCTTCGGCCCGAGCTGGCGCCAGCCCACCGTTGAATTGATGGGGTCGAATCCAGTTGTACCGATGCATCAAGAATTGGCTGATATCAC
>NZ_FYDV01000029.1:0-25730 GCF_900187535.1 Pseudomonas sp. Irchel s3a18
GGTCACCCGCGACACCCTTGCCTCTGGCTAACACTTCCCCTTGCCGGGTGTGTAGAGGACTTGCACCTCCAAGTCACCAGCGTGGCCACCATAGCCAAACTGGTTGCGCTTACGCGCAACGCGCCATGCCTGGCGCACGCACAAAAAAGGGCGCCGATGGCGCCCTTCTTCACTACGGTGACGTCAGTTCTGCAAAGCCGCGTGTTGCGTCCCGTTGATCGGGATGCGTTTGGCTTTCGCCTCTTCCGGCACCACGCGCAGTAGGTCGATGCTCAGCAGGCCGTTACGCAGGTCCGCGGTCTTGATCTCGATGTGATCGGCCAGCCGGAATGACAGCTTGAACGCACGCTGGGCGATGCCTTGATGCAGATAGGTCACGCCTTCGTTGGCGTCACGTTTGCCGCCACTGATGGTCAACACGCCTTTTTCGACTTGCAGGTCCAGGTCGTCTTCCTGGAAGCCCGCAGCCGCGATGACGATGCGGTATTGGTCGTCGCCGTGTTTTTCGACATTGTAAGGTGGGTAGCTGCTGCCGGGCTCATTGCGCAGCGCAGACTCGAACAGATCGTTGAAACGATCGAAACCAACCGAAGAACGGAACAGTGGAGCCAGGGAAAATGCGGTACTCATGATTAAAATCTCCTGAAAACAATCAGCAAGGTTTTTTGTCTCCGCGACCCGAATTCGGCATCGCGTAATCCTTAGATAGGGACCGCTGATTGCATTTCAAGAGACGAATTGCAGATTTTTTCAGGCCGCTTCAGAGACCTGCAAACCGAGCAAACACGAAACCTGGTCCAGCTCAGTCTCACGACGCATGAGCGTAAACAGCTCCACCGCCTCGGGATAATTGCGGGTCAGCATCGCCAGCCACTGCTTCAAGCGACCCGGCGACTGCCGTGGTGTCATCTGCGCCTTGGCCTGTAGCCAGAACGCCTGGATCAGCGGCAGCAACTCGGCCCACGTCATCTCCACCACCTCTTCACCGGCCCGCGCAGCCGCAATTTGCCGGGCCAGGTCGGGGCGCGACACCAGGCCGCGACCGAGCATGATGTCTTCCACTCCGCTGATTTCCCGGCAGCGACGCCAGTCGTCCACGCTCCAGATATCGCCGTTGGCGAACACCGGCACCTTGACCACGTCCTGCACCCGCGGGATCCACTCCCAGTGCGCCGGCGGCTTGTAGCCATCCGTCTTGGTCCGGGCATGCACCACGATGTGCTCGGCGCCGCCTTCGGCCAGGGCCGTGGCACACACCAGCGAACCGTCCGGACTGTCAAAGCCCAGGCGCATCTTGGCGGTCACCGGAATGTGCGCGGGGACCGCGCGGCGAACGTGCTCGACGATCCGATTGAGCAACTCCGGTTCCTTGAGCAACACCGCGCCGCCACGGGACTTGTTCACGGTCTTGGCCGGGCAACCGAAGTTCAGGTCGATCACCTCGGACCCCAGCTCACACGCCAGCGCCGCGTTTTCCGCCAGGCACATCGGGTCGGAACCCAGCAGCTGCACGCGCAACGGCACGCCGGCAGCGGTCTTGGCACCGTGCAACAGTTCAGGGCCGAACTTGTGGAAATAGGCTGGCGTCAGCAGCTGATCGTTGATCCGAATGAACTCGGTCACGCACCAATCGATACCGCCAACACGGGTCAGCACGTCCCGCAGGATGTTGTCGACCAACCCCTCCATGGGCGCCAAAGCAATTTGCATGGAAAACACTCAACGAAAAACGTGCGGCAGTTTACCGGGTTTCATCGCTCAGGGCATGTCGGACGGGTGGACGGTTGCTTTGCTGGCCCCTGGAAAAAACAACGGCACCCTGGGGTGCCGTCATTCATCGCACGGTAGCCCTTACTTGCGCGCCGCCTCCCACGACTTCAGCAACTCGTTGTAGCTCACGGTCTCGCCTTTGGGTTTCTCGTTGGCCAGTTTCGGTTTCGGTGCGCCCGGCTGGTCGAACCAGTATTGCGCGTCGCGCTCGGGGTTGAGCTTCGGCCCGCACACCGGTTGCACTTTGGAGCGTTCAAGGCGGGCCAGGATGGCGTCCTGGTCCTTGGCCAGGCCATCGAGGGCCTGTTGCGGGGTTTTCTCGCCGCTGGCGGCTTCGGCAATGTGACTCCACCACAGCTGCGCCAGGCGCGGATAGTCCGGCACGTTGGTCCCGGTCGGGGTCCATTGCACGCGGGCCGGGCTGCGGTAGAACTCCACCAGGCCACCGAGTTTCGGCGCCAGGTCGGTCATGGCCTGGGAATTGATGTCCGACTCGCGAATCGGCGTCAGGCCAACGATGGTTTTCTTCAGCGATACGGTTTTCGAGGTCACGAACTGTGCATAGAGCCACGCTGCGAGTTTCTGCTTCTCCGGCGTGGACTTGAGGAAGGTCCAGGAACCGGCGTCCTGATACCCCAGCTTCATGCCCTCCTCCCAATACGGGCCCTTGGGCGAGGGAGCCATGCGCCACTTCGGTGTGCCGTCGGCATTCATCACCGGCAGGCCCGGCTTGGTCATGTCGGCGGTAAACGCGGTGTACCAGAAGATCTGCTGGGCGATGTTGCCCTGGGACGGTACCGGGCCGGACTCGGAGAAGGTCATGCCGGCCGCCTCCGGTGGTGCGTAGGCCTTCATCCAGTCGACATATTTCTGCGTCGCATAGACCGCCGCCGGGCCGTTGGTGTCGCCACCACGGGTCACGCTGGATCCGACCGGATGGCAGTCCTCGACGCGAATCCCCCACTCGTCCACTGGCAAGCCATTGGGTATGCCCTTGTCGCCGGCACCGGCCATGGAGAACCAGGCATCGGTGAAACGCCAGCCCAGGGACGGGTCTTTCTTGCCGTAGTCCATGTGCCCGTAGACGCGCTTGCCGTCGATTTCCTTGACGTCTTCGGTAAAGAACCGGGCAATGTCCTCATAGGCCGACCAGTTCACCGGCACGCCCAGTTCATAGCCGTACTTCGCCTTGAATTTTGCCTTGAGGTCCGGACGCTCGAACCAGTCGGCGCGGAACCAGTAGAGGTTGGCGAACTGCTGGTCGGGCAACTGGTACAGCTTGCCGTCTGGCGCAGTGGTGAAGGAAATGCCGATGAAGTCCTGGATGTCCAGGGTTGGCAAGGTGTAGTCCTTGCCTTCGTTGGCCATCAGGTCGGTGATCGATTGGGTCTTGCCGTAGCGAAAGTGGGTGCCGATCAGGTCCGAGTCGTTGACCCAGCCGTCATAAATGTTCTTGTCCGACTGCATCTGGGTCTGCAGTTTTTCCACCACGTCGCCTTCCTGCAGCAGGTCGTGGGTCAGCTTGATCCCGGTGATTTCGCTGAAGGCCTTGGCCAGGACCTTGGACTCGTACTCGTGGGTGGCGATGGTTTCCGACACCACGTTGATCTTCATCCCGCGAAACGGCTCGGACGCCTTGATGAACCACTTCAGCTCTTCCAGCTGTTGCTCGGCCGTGAGGGTGGATGGCTTGAATTCGCTGCCAATCCATTTTTTCGCGGCGTCTTCATAGGCATCGGCCCAGGCCGCGGCACTCAACCCGCTGAGCGCCAGCATGGCTGCCAATGAAACGCTATGTCGCAACTTATTGTTTTTCTCGAACATAAGACCTCCTGTTTGGGTTTCGGAGCACGGTGCCGAGCGATTCGACTAGCCCCAGCGCATCACAGCCAACAGCCACACCAGGGACAGCGCAAAGGCCACCCAGATGCTCCAGCCGGTAGCGCCGATCACCAGCAAATGCAGGTAGGCGCTGCCGAGAAGACCGATAAACAGCCGATCACCACGGGTGGTGCTGATCGGTAAAAAGCCGCGCCGGGAAATGCTCGGCGAACGCAACTCCCAGGTGGTCATGCCCACCAGCAATACGGCGATGACGCCGAAAAAGGCTGCGGTCGGTGGGGTCCAGTTCATCCACTCCATCATCAGTTCCTCACACCCGACCCAGGGCAAAGCCCTTGGCCACATGGTTACGGACAAACCAGATCACCAGCATGCCCGGCAGGATCGTCAGCACGCCGGCCGCCGCGAGCACGCCCCAGTCGATGCCCGACGCGGACACGGTACGGGTCATCACCGCCGCAATGGGCTTGGCGTTCACCGAGGTCAGGGTGCGCGCCAGCAACAGCTCGACCCAGGAAAACATGAAGCAGAAGAACGCCGTCACACCGATTCCCGAGCCAATCAACGGGATGAAAATTTTCACGAAGAACTTGGGAAAACTGTAGCCGTCGATGTAGGCGGTTTCGTCGATTTCCTTGGGCACACCGGACATGAAGCCCTCGAGAATCCACACCGCCAGCGGCACGTTGAACAGGCAATGGGCCAGGGCCACGGCGATGTGGGTATCGAACAGGCCAATGGAGGAGTACAGCTGAAAAAACGGCAGCAAGAACACCGCCGGTGGCGCCATGCGGTTGGTCAGCAACCAGAAGAACAAGTGCTTGTCGCCGAGGAACCGGTAGCGCGAGAACGCATAGGCGGCCGGCAGCGCCACGCTCAGGGAGATCACCGTGTTCAGGCTCACGTAATACAGCGAGTTCAGGTAACCGGTGTACCAACTGGGGTCGGTGAAGATCACCCGGTAGTTGGCCAGGGTGAAGTCCTGGGGAAACAGGGTCAGGCCACCGAGGATTTCGGTGTTGCTCTTGAAAGACATGTTCAGCAGCCAGTAGATAGGTACCAGCAGAAACAGGATGTAGATCAACAGAGGCACCAGCTTTGTTTTGCTCATGTCAGGCCTCAGCGGTTGGCGTCGGAGTGGGTCATGGCGGTGTAGAACAGCCAGGACACCAACAGGATGATCAGGAAGTACACCAGCGAAAACGCGGCGGCCGGCCCCAGGTCAAATTGGCCGATGGCCATCTGGGTCAGGGTCTGGCTGAGAAAGGTGGTGGCGTTGCCCGGACCACCGCCCGTGAGCACGAACGGCTCGGTGTAGATCATGAAACTGTCCATGAACCGCAGCATCACCGCGATCAGCAGCACGCTCTTGAGCTTGGGCAACTGGATGTGGCGGAACACCGCCCAGCTCGACGCCCGGTCGATCCGTGCGGCCTGGTAGTACACATCCGGTATCGCCCGCAGGCCGGAGAAACACAGCAACGCTACCAGCGAGGTCCAGTGCCATACGTCCATCACCAGCACCGTGACCCAGGCGTCCATGGTGTTGGCCGCGTAGTTGTAGCTGATGCCCATGGCATTGAGGGTCGAGCCAAGCAGGCCGATGTCGGCGCGCCCGAAGATCTGCCAGATGGTGCCGACCACATTCCACGGGATCAACAACGGGATGGCCAGGATGATCAGCACCACCGAGGACCAGCGCCCCTTGGTCGGCATGGTCAGGGCGATGCCGATGCCCAGGGGAATCTCGATCAACAGCACGCAGGCCGAATAGATGAACTGGCGCAGCAACGAGTCATGCAGGCGCGGATCGAGCAGCACCTGCCTGTACCAGTCGGCACCGACGAAGTAGCGGCTCGACTGGTCGAAAATGTCCTGCACCGAGTAATTGACCACGGTCATCATCGGCACCACCGCACTGAACGCCACCAGCAGGAACACCGGTAGCACCAGCCACCAGGCCTTGTTGTTCTGCACCTTGTTCATGGCCGGACCTCCAGCAGGTAGTCATCGGCGTAGACCATCAGCCACTGCGCCGGAAAACTGATGGACGCCACGCCCTGGGGCACCGGCTTGTCTTCAGCCAGGCGCACCTTGAGCGGCACGCCGTCCAGGTTCAACGTCATGATCTTGTAGGTGCCCAGGTCCTCGACATGGACCACCGTCGCCCGCAGCGCCTCCTCATAGGGTTCGTCCCAAACGTGGATGAACTCCGGGCGAATCCCCACTTTCAGGGTTTTCCACTCGGTTTCACCGATACGCCGCTGCAGGTCTTCGGACAACGCCAGGTCAGTCCCGCCGAAACCAACGCCACCGGCCCGTGGCGTGACCTCGATGAGGTTCATCCCCGGGCTGCCGATGAAATAACCGACAAAGGTGTGGCTCGGGCGTTCGAACAGCTCTCGCGGGGTACCGAACTGGACGATTTGCCCGCCGTACATCACCGCGATCTTGTCGGCGAATGTGGAGGCTTCGAGCTGATCGTGGGTGACGTAGACCATGGTGATGTTGAACTGCTCATGAATCTGCTTGAGCTTGCGCCGCAGCTTCCACTTCAGGTGCGGGTCGATCACCGTCAGCGGCTCGTCGAACAGGATCGCCGACACGTCATCGCGCACCAGGCCACGGCCCATGGAGACTTTCTGCTTTTCGTCGGCGGTGAGGTTGCGGGCCTTTCTGCCCAACAAGGCCTGCAGGTCGAGGACCTCGGCGATTTCCTGGACCTTGCTGTGCACCTTGGCCTCGGCCATGCCCTGGTTGCGCAGCGGGAAGGCCAGGTTGTCGAACACCGTCATGGTGTCGTAGACCACCGGAAACTGAAAAACCTGGGCGATGTTGCGTTTCTCGGGGGTCAGCAGGTTGACCACCTTGTTGTCGAACAACACCTGGCCCTGGGAAGGGCTGAGCAGGCCGGAGATGATGTTGAGCAAGGTCGATTTGCCGCAACCGGACGGCCCGAGCAAGGCATAGGCGCCACCCTGCTCCCAGACATGGTTCATCTCGCGAATCGCATAATCCTCAGGTCCCACGGGCGTGCGGGTGTAGCTGTGGGCGAGGTTCTGCAAATGAATTTCGGCCATCAGGCAACCCTCGCAACGCGACGTCCGGGCGCCTGGAGCAGGCGTCCCTGTTCATCGAAGACAAACAGTTTGTGGGTCGGGATGTAGATACGAATCGGTGCGTCCACGTCGTACTCATGGACCCCGGGCAAATGCAGGACCAACAGGAAATACTCGTTGCGTACGTGCAGGAAGGTTTCCGAACCACTGATTTCCGCCACCTCGACGGTCACCGCCAACTCCAGATCGTCATCATTGCCGGGCACCAGCGAGATATGGCTGGGGCGCACGCCAAACCGGAACTCGCCCTCGCCCACCGGACGCAAATCGACGTTCAGCGGGAAGTGCACGAAATTGGCGAAGCTGACTTCATTGCCGGCAATGCGCCCGGGCATGAGGTTGATCGGCGGCTCGGAAAACAGCTCGGCCGCCAGCACGGTTTGCGGTTGGTGATAGACCTCGGCGGTCTTGCCGCTCTGAATCACCCGCCCCTCGTGAACAATAGTAGTGGTGCCGCCCAAGGCCAGGGCTTCGTTGGGTTCGGTGGTGGCGTAGACCGCGATGGTGTGACGGGCCTGAAACAGCTCGCGCATTTCCTGACGCAGTTCTTCGCGCAACTTGTAGTCGAGGTTGACCAATGGCTCGTCGAACAGGATCAATTCGGCGTCCTTGACCAGCGCCCGGGCCATGGCGGTGCGTTGCTGCTGCCCACCGGACAGTTCCAGCGGATAGCGTTGCAGGAACTTCTCGATGCGTAGCATCCGGGCCGTCTCGTACACCTTGCTCTGGATCTGTTCGGCCGATACACCCGCCTGACGCAATGGCGAGGCGATGTTCTCGAACACGGTCATGGTCGGGTAGTTGATGAACTGCTGATAGACCATCGACACGTTGCGCAAGCGCACCGGGCGCTGGGTGACGTCTACACCGTTCATCAGGATGCGCCCGTGATCGGGTTTGTCGAGCCCGGCCATCAGCCGCATCAGGCTGGTCTTGCCGGACAGTGTGCGCCCCAGCAAGACATTGAAGGATCCGGGCTCGAAACTGAGGTTGGCGTCATCGATCCAGACCTGACCCTCGACGGTACGGCTGACGTGCTCCAGCGTGAGTGACATGGCTCGGCCTTTTTATTATTGGAGTCCAGCGACCGCTGCACCAAAGCGACATCCGTGCCAGAAATTCCAAGCGATTGATCTGCCTTGAGAATCTGCCATTCAGGGAAAACAACGCATTCGTGACTGAACAGAAATGAACAACCGCGATTGAACAATTGAACAGTTCCACGATTGACAATGAACAATCGTGAACAACACTGTATGGACGCTTTCGACCACGCCTGACGCCCGCGGGCCGTTGGCGTAGCGGACGCGATGCACCCCCATAACAACAATAAAAGCGTGATTCAGAGGCTGACCGCCCATGGCCGCACCTGCCCCCGCGTTGTCCCATGACGCCATCATCCAGGACTCCTGGACCCGTTGCCGCTCGTTCGGCCTGCAGCATCAGAGCCTTCCCGCCTTCGACCAGTTACCCGCCGACGGCATCGCGCGCTTGCTCGAAAGCCAGCATTCACTGGTGCAGACCACCCACCAGGAAGTGCTGCCCTACTACGAGAACATCCTGAGCAACTCCAATTGCCTGATCATGCTCGCCGACCACCAGGGCCAGGTGCTGACCACCTGGGGCACTCGACGCTTTATCGATCCGCGCCTGAGTCGTGGCTTCAATGCCGGCGCCAGCTGGCAAGAGCAATGCAGCGGCACCAACGCCATCGGCACGGCGCTGGCGTGCGAACAGGCGGTGCATATTGCCCACGATGAGCACTTTCTGAAGGCCAACCGCTTCATGACCGGCTCTGCCGCGCCGATCTTCGATGCCCAGCGCCGGGTGATAGCCGTGCTCGATGTGTCCAGCGACAGCTACCTGCCGCCCGACCACACCCTGGGCATGGTCAGGATGATGAGCCAGACCGTGGAGAACCGGCTGATCCTCAACCTGTTCAAGGGCGAACATTTTCAACTGGTGTTCAACACCGGCCTGAACAACCTGGACAGCCAATGGGCCGGGCTGTTGATCTTCGATGAGAGCGGCCAGGTGCTGTCGGCCAACCGGCGTGCCGACAACCTGCTGGGCGTCAGCCTGTCGCGGGTCAGTATCGACAGCCTGTTCAAAGTGTCATTGCTGGAACTGCTCAATCAACCCGACGGCCTGCCCTTCGCCCTGCAAGCCTCGGGGCGCAATCGCTTTCATTGCCTGCTCAAGCGCCCGCAACAGCGGCCGACTCTAGCGCGGGTATTGGCCGTGCCCCCAGGCCCTGCCCCCGAGGCCATCAGCCTCGGCACCCTGCACTTTGGTGACAGCCGGGTGGAAAAAGCCGTGCGCCAGGCCGAGCGCTTGCTGGAAAAAGACATTCCGCTGTTGATCCACGGGGAAACCGGCGTCGGCAAGGAAGTCTTTGTCAAAGCCCTGCACCAGGCCAGCTCCCGCAGCAAACAGCCACTCATTGCCGTCAACTGTGCAGCGATCCCCGCCGAACTGGTGGAGTCCGAGCTGTTTGGCTACGAGAAAGGTGCCTTCACCGGCGCCAACCAGAAAGGCAGCATCGGGCTGATCCGCAAGGCAGACAAAGGCACGCTGTTCCTCGACGAGATCGGCGACATGCCACTGCCCACCCAGGCTCGCCTGCTAAGGGTGTTGCAGGAACGCTGCGTGCAACCGGTGGGCAGCAGCGAACTGTTCGCGGTGGACATCCGGATCATCTCGGCGACCAACCGCTCATTGCGCGAACAGGTTCAGCTAGGACGTTTTCGCGAGGACCTGTACTACCGCATCGGCGGCTTGACCCTCGAGTTGCCGCCGCTCAGGGAGCGCAGCGACAAAGCGGCACTGTTCAAGCGCCTGTGGGAACAGCACCGCGAGCCCACGCAATGGGCTGGGCTGAGCAGCGAAGTCATGGCCCTGTTCGCCCGCCATCCATGGCCGGGCAACCTGCGTCAGGTCAGCAGCGTGATGCAGGTGGCGCTGGTCATGGCCGAGGACCAACCGATAAGGCCGGAGCATTTGCCGGATGATTTTTTTGTGGATCTGGAGATGGAGCCGGTAGAAATACCAAAGCCGCTGGCGGTGGATTTGAATAATGCAGGAGAATTGTACCGTCAGTTGCAGGCCGCGGGAGGGAATATTTCACACTTGGCGCGGCGATTGGGGGTCAGCCGCAATACGTTGTACAAGCGGTTACGGCAGCTGGACACATGAAGACTCGACCTGCTGTCTGCTCGTCTTTACTGCCATGACATATTTTGGCTATATTTAGCCAAAATATTGGAGGCACATCATGATCACCGTTCCACTTGGGGAAGCCAAAAACAACTTGTCCAAACTGGTCGATGACGCGGCCTCCGGACAAGTCATCACCATCGCCAAACATGGGCGGGCCCTCGCCCGCCTGGTACCGGTCGTAAAACCCTCCGGGCGGCGGATCGGTGCGATGAAAGGCAAACTCGTTCTGCCTGACGACTTTGACGCACCATTGCCAAATGAAATGCTGGACGCCTTCGAGGGTACTCACGAATGAGGGTACTGCTCGACACCCATATTTTGCTGTGGACGTTAAGTGACGATCCCAAATTGTCAGCCAAGGCCAGAAAACTCATCGAGAGCGCTGCCGAGATCTACGTCAGCGCCGCAACTTTTTGGGAAATGGCAATCAAGGTCGGGCTGGGCAAGCTGAATGTCGATCTTGAAGAGATTCGCGAATACTGCACGCAAAGCGGTTTCATCGAATTGCCGATCACCTCGGAACACGCCATCGCGGTGAAGGATCTTGAGCATCACCATCGAGACCCGTTTGATCGGTTGATCGTCGCCACGGCAATTACCGAGCCCATGAGACTGCTGACTGCCGATCCTTTGGTTGCCAAGTACACGTCCCTGGCCATTCTGGTTTAATCGACATCCTCCGATCCGCAGACAAACAAAACCCGCACAAGGCGGGTTTTGTTTTGTAAGCACTACAGCACTCAGTCAGCCAGACGCCAGGTCGTGCCGCCCTTGCCGTCTTCCAGCACCACGCCCATGGCGGTGAGCTGGTCGCGGATGCGGTCGGATTCGGCCCAGTCCTTGCCGGCACGCGCCGCCAGGCGCGCAGCAATCAGCGCCTCGACTTCGGCTGCGTCGACCCGCCCTTCGGCACCGGCCTGCAGGAAGTCATCGGCTTCGAGCTGCAACACGCCCAGCACGCTAGCCAGCTCTTTCAAGCGCGCCGCCAGACCGGCCGCCGCGTTCAGATCGCTCTCACGCAGACGGTTGATCTCTCGCACCATCTCGAACAGCACTGCGCAGGCTTCCGGGGTACCGAAGTCGTCGTTCATCACCTGGGTGAAGCGCTCGACAAAGGCTTCGCCGCCAGCCGGTGCCACGTTCGGCAGGCCTTTCAACGCGTGGTAGAAACGCTCCAGGGCGCCCTTGGCGTCCTTGAGGTTGTCTTCCGAGTAGTTGATGGCGCTGCGGTAGTGGCTCGATACCAGCAGGTAACGCACGACTTCCGGGTGGTACTTGTCCAGCACGTCGCGAATGGTGAAGAAGTTGTTCAAGGACTTGGACATCTTCTCGCCATTGATGCGAATCATCCCGCAATGCATCCACGCGTTGGCGTAGGTCTTGCCGGTGGCCGCTTCGCTCTGGGCGATTTCGTTTTCGTGATGCGGGAACTCCAGGTCGCTGCCGCCGCCATGAATGTCGAAGGTCTCGCCCAGGCAGCAGGTGGACATCACCGAGCACTCGATGTGCCAGCCCGGACGCCCGGCGCCCCACGGCGACTCCCAGCTCGGCTCGCCCGGCTTCGCGGCTTTCCACAGCACGAAGTCCAGCGGGTCCTGCTTGGACTCGTCGACTTCGATGCGGGCGCCAATGCGCAGGTCTTCGATCTTTTTGCGCGACAGCTTGCCGTAGCCCATGAACTTGCCGACGCGGTAGTACACGTCGCCATTGCCCGGGGCGTACGCATAGCCCTTGTCGATCAGGGTCTGGATCATCGCGTGCATGCCCGGGATATGGTCGGTGGCACGCGGCTCCATGTCCGGCTTCTTGATGTTCAGGCGCGCTTCATCTTCGTGCATCGCCGCGATCATGCGCTCGGTCAAGGCTTCGAACGACTCGCCGTTCTCATTGGCCCGGTTGATGATCTTGTCGTCGATGTCGGTGATGTTGCGCACGTAGGTCAGGTCGTAACCGCTGAACCGCAACCAGCGGGTCACCAGGTCGAACGCGACCATGCTGCGGCCGTGGCCCAGGTGGCAGTAGTCGTACACGGTCATCCCGCAGACGTACATGCGCACCTTGTTGCCATCCAGCGGCTTGAAGACTTCTTTGCTCTTGGTGAGCGTGTTGTAGATCGTAAGCACGATAATTCCTTGACGCTAAATCACTGGCCCCACGAATCACGCAGGGTCACGGTACGGTTGAATACCGGCTGACCTGGTTTCGAGTCCTTGATATCCGCGCAGAAGTAACCTTCGCGCTCGAACTGGAAACGATCCTCCGGCTGTGCATTGCCCAGCGAGGGTTCAGCACGACAACCGGTGAGCACCTGCAGCGAATCAGGGTTGATGTTGTCCAGGAAACTCGCGCTGTCTTCGGCCTTCTCCGGGTTTGGAGAGCGGAACAGACGATCATACAGACGCACTTCGCACTCGACGCTGGCCGCGGCCGGCACCCAGTGGACCACGCCTTTGACCTTGCGGCCTTCAGGGTTCTTGCCCAGGGTGTCCGGGTCGTAGGAGCAACGCAGTTCGACGATGTTGCCATCGGCGTCCTTGATCGCTTCGTCGGCACGGATCACGTAGCTGCCGCGCAGACGCACTTCGCCAGCCGGCTCCAGGCGCTTGTAGCCCTTTGGCGGCTCTTCCATGAAGTCTTCACGGTCGATGTAGATCTCACGGGCGAACGGCAGGACGCGCACGCCCATGTCTTCTTTCGGGTGGCATGGCAGCTCGAGGTTCTCGACCTGGCCTTGCGGGTAGTTGGTGATCACGACTTTCAGCGGACGCAGCACGCACATGGCACGCGGGGCGCTGTGGTCGAGGTCGTCACGGATGCTGAATTCGAGCATGCCGAAGTCCACCACGCCATCGGAACGGTTAGTGCCGATCATTTCGCAGAAGTTGCGGATCGATTTCGGCGTGTAGCCACGACGACGGAAGCCCGACAGCGTCGACATGCGCGGGTCGTCCCACCCATTGACGTGCTTTTCATCAACCAGCTGCTTGAGCTTGCGCTTGCTGGTGATGGTGTAGTTCAGGTTCAGGCGGCTGAACTCGTACTGGCGCGGCTTGGCCGGCACGGGCAGGCTCTCGAGGAACCACTCGTACAACGGACGATGGCTTTCGAACTCCAGGGTGCAGATCGAGTGGGTGATGCCTTCGATGGCGTCCGACTGACCGTGGGTGAAGTCGTAGTTGGGGTAGATGCACCACTTGTCACCGGTCTGGTGGTGATGAGCGTGGCGGATGCGATACATGATCGGGTCGCGCAGGTTCATGTTCGGCGAGGCCATGTCGATCTTGGCCCGCAGCACCCGTGCGCCGTCCTTGAACTCGCCGGCTTTCATGCGGGCGAACAGGTCCAGGTTCTCTTCCACGGAACGCTCGCGAAACGGGCTGTTCTTGCCCGGCTCGGTCAGGCTGCCACGGTATTCCCTGGCTTGCTCGGGTGTCAGGTCGCAAACGTACGCCTTGCCGGCCTTGATCAGCTCCACGGCCCAGTCGTGCAGTTGGTCGAAGTACTGCGAGGCATAGCGCACTTCACCTGACCACTGGAAACCCAGCCACTTGACGTCGCTTTCGATGGCGTCGATGTATTCCTGGTCTTCCTTGGCCGGGTTGGTGTCGTCGAAGCGCAGGTGAGTCACGCCACCGAATTCCTGGGCCAGACCGAAGTTCACACAGATCGACTTGGCGTGACCGATGTGCAGGTAGCCGTTGGGCTCAGGCGGGAAACGGGTGACGATCTGCGTGTGCTTACCCGAGTCCAGGTCCGCCTGGATGATCGGGCGCAGGAAATTGACCGGCACGGCAGGGCCGGTCTTGGCATTCGAAGTCGGGTCGACAGTGGGCTTGCTCATAGGATCCTTGGACGTACAAGTGCGTGGCCTACAGGCAGGCCGGACAAAACAAAGCCGCTATCATAGCCGATGCGGTCAAGTGCCTGACAGAGCAGGCCGGAAAACTGCTGCTTTTAATGCACGGCGAATGAAAAACAGCCTCGAAATTCGTCGCCATCACGCTAAACTGCGCACCTTGGCAATTTTTTGCCAGACCGCTGTGGGGTTGCCTGCGTCAGGCGGCGCCCCGAAAGCCACGAATTTCTTACAGAGTAACGATCATGACTCAAGTCAAACTGACCACCAACCATGGCGACATCGTCCTGGACCTGAACGCCGAGAAGGCCCCGATCACCGTGGCCAACTTCATCGAGTACGTCAAGGCCGGCCACTACACCAACACCGTGTTCCACCGCGTAATCGGCAACTTCATGATCCAGGGCGGCGGTTTCGAGCCAGGCATGAAGGAAAAGAAAGACAAGCGTCCAAGCATCCAGAACGAAGCGGACAACGGCCTGTCCAACGACAAGTACACCGTGGCCATGGCTCGCACCATGGAGCCGCATTCGGCTTCCGCGCAGTTCTTCATCAACGTGGCGGACAACAGCTTCCTCAACCACAGCGGCAAGAACGTTCAGGGTTGGGGCTACGCCGTGTTCGGTAAAGTGACTGCTGGCACCGACGTTGTCGACAAGATCAAGGGTGTTTCCACCACCATGAAGGCCGGCCACCAGGACGTGCCAGCAGACGACGTGATCATCGAGAAAGCCGAGATCATTGAGTGATACTGCTGATTTCAGACTTACATCTGGAAGAGGAGCGCCCGGACATTACCCGGGCGTTTCTGGATTTGCTCGCCGGACGCGCCCGCTCGGCGAGTGCGCTCTACATTCTGGGCGACTTTTTCGAGGCATGGATCGGCGACGACGCCATGACCCCCTTCCAACGCTCCATCTGCCAGGCCCTGCGCAACCTCAGCGACAGTGGCACGGCGATATTCCTGATGCACGGCAACCGGGACTTCCTGCTAGGCAAGGCCTTCTGCAAGGCTGCCGGCTGCACCCTGCTCAAGGATCCGAGTGTCGTACCGTTCAACGGCGAACCGGTGCTACTGATGCACGGCGACAGCCTGTGCACCCGCGACGTGGCCTACATGAAGCTGCGCCGTTACCTGCGCAACCCCATTACCCTGTTCATCCTGCGCCATCTGCCCCTGCGCACCCGGCATGCGCTGGCACGCAAGCTGCGTAGCGAAAGCCGGACGCAAGTCCGCATGAAAGCCAATGACATCGTTGACGTGACCCCCGAGGAAATCCCGCGGATCATGCAGCACTACGGGGTCAAAACCCTGGTCCACGGCCACACCCACCGCCCCGCCATCCACAAGCTGCAGATTGGCGACCTGGCCGCCAAGCGCATCGTGCTGGGGGATTGGGACAAGCAAGGCTGGGCACTGCAGGTGGACGAGCAAGGCTTTCAACTGGCGGCGTTCGATTTCGTGCCACCGCCACCCCTGGCGCTGCCCGGCAACTGACAGCCACACAAGCCCCCCTGGATCGCAATACTGGATAAGGTTGCTCAATACCCCACTTGTAGGAGCGAGCCCGCTCGCGATGGTCGTCAACGATAACGCGCGCACTCTGGATCTACTCGGTGCCCTTGAATGCTTCGCGAGCACGCACCCTCCTACAGAAAGCACGCCCTGGATTTAATCCACGAAGCTGAATCCGTACACAATTTTCATGAAGATCCAGAGCGTTTTTCCCGGTAATCCGTGAAGAACCAAAACTACTCACCGCGATCGCTTAGTTGGGGGCGCTTCGCCCCCCCCAGCGGGAGCAAGCGCCCTCGCCACAAGCACGTGCTGGTGCCTCAAAAATCCCGCTTGTAAAAGATATCCAGGGAACTGGCGATACCGCTGGCGGCTTCCAGAAAGACCTTTTTGCTCAGTTTGTAGCGCAAGGCGATGGTGCTGGCCGGTTCGAACACGCCAACGCCATAACGCAAGCTGAGCTTCTCGGAGATGTTGCCACTGGCCACCACGCTGGTGGTGGTGCCGCTGCCTTGGGTGTCGAGCTGGAAATCCTGAATACCCAGGTTCTTGGCCAGGCTGCCGGTCAGATCCGAGCTGCCCATCAGCCCCAGGCCCAAGGCGGCTTGCGCGAGCATGTTGTTGTCTTCGCCGTTGCTGCTCAGCGGACGTCCGAGCACCAGGTAGGACAATGCCTGCTCCTGGCTCATGGCCGGCTCCGAGAAGATTTGCGTCGTCGGCTGCTCGGCACTGCCGCTCAGGCGAATACCGGCAATCACGTCGTCGGTCTGACGCACCGCTTCGATATCCAGGTACGGCTGGTCGATGGGCCCGGTGAAGAATAGCCGCGCACGCCGTACCGTCAGGCGCTGGCCGTAGGCACGGTAACGGCCGTCGTTGAGCCAGAGCTCGCCGCGGGTATCCATGTTGTCGCCGATGTGCACGTGACCTTGCAGGTTGGCCGTCAGGCCGAAACCGGCAAAGCTCAGTTTGTCCTCGCCCACCACCACGTCGATGTCCATCGCCATGGCCATCGGTGTTTTGCCCTCCTCGGTCTGATGACCGACGATCACCGTGTCATCGGAGACCTTGACCGTCGAGGGCGGCAACTCGCGCACGGTGATCTCACCCTTGGGCACCCGCACCTTGCCGGTAATCGCCAGCTTGTCGTCCTTGATCGAGATAGTCAGGTCCGGCGCCACTTCCAGCGCCGCGTAGGGCTCGACCGTTACTGGCAGTTGCTGCCCCTTGAGGCTCAGGTCCACCACCAATGCCTGCCCCCAGGCGACGTGCCCGTTCAGGCTACCCTGCCCGTTCTTGCCACTTTTCCAGCCACCGTTGAGTTGCACGTTTTCACCGGCGATCTGCGCCTTGACCTGTAACGCCTCGAGACGCGTCGGCAGTTCCGGCCCGGAGATTTCACCGTCGCTCAAGGTCAGGTTGCCATTGACCTGCGGCGCCAATAGCCCGCCGGACAAACTGCCGCTGCCGTTCAGGCGCCCGGCCAGTTTCTCGACCATCGGCACGAAGGGGCGCGCCACCGACAGGTCCAACCCGCTCAGGCGGAAAGAACCGCTCAGGGGTTTGTTCCTGGGCAGTGGATTGATCTGCGCCTGTACCATCAGCTCGCCCAGCTTGCCGCCGACGAAGTCCAACTGCGTGTCGATGCGCTTGGGGTTGAGGGTGCTGGTCAGCTTCAGGGTCTGGTATGGGAAGTCCAGCCACTGCTCCTTTTCCTTGAGGCGCAGGGTGCCGCCGCTGGCATCGACCAGTATCTGGCCTTTCGGGCCGCTGGCCGGCAGGTCCAGTTGCACGTCGGCGTTGAGCTTGCCCTGCCAGGCAAAGTCCTTGGGCAGCCATTGCGCCAAGCTGTCGATAGGGAATTGCTTGAGGTGATAGCGCAGCTTGGGCTCGGGCATCAGGCGTTGGTCCTCGCCGCACAGACTGGCGGGGCCGGACATCCAGCAATGGGCGCCGAAGGTCAGTTTGCCATCAGCCATGCGTTCAATCCGCGCTGGCCCTTGCAGCTTCCAGTCCTGGCCGCCTGCCTGAATGTCACCGCTGGCCAGACGGCCGCGCCAGTTGCCCTTGTCGAGATTGCCGTCCAGGCCCAGCGCCAGCTTCAACAAGGGGCCTTGCAGGTCCAGTAGCAGCTTCTGCTGCTTGATGTCGCCCTGGCCGCTGGCGGTCAGCGTGCCGAGCTGGCTATCGCCCACCTCGATACCGCTGCCCTTGAGGTCGATCTTCGCGCGCTGCGCCTTGTCCAGGGTGGCATCCAGGTTCAGGCTTTTCAGGCGATTGTCGTCGAACGCCAGCTGCACACCTTGCAGGCTGAGGGTGCCTTGGGGCGCCTGGAGACTGCCGGCGACATCGACCCGGCCATTGAGCTGGCCACGCAGCTGCGGCCAGAGCTGGCCGAGACGCGGCGCCTTGATGTCGAGCTGACCGGCGAGCGTCTGTTGCAAGCTGGCGCGGCCATCAATGCGGTTTTCGCCCAGGCGGATCTGCAGCGTGCTCAGGTTCCAGCGCTCGCCAGCCCCTTCAGCCTTGGCCTGCAAGAGCGCTGGCTGCCCGCGCAGCTTGCCCTTGAGGTCGAGGTCGGCCGTAAGATTCAGTTGTTCGTTCTTCATCTCACCCTTGCTGCGCAAGGGACCGGCCAGGGTACCCGGCAGCTCCGCGAGCCAGTACGCCGGGTTGATCGCCGACAAGTCCAGCGCGGTGTCCCAGGCAATGCCGTCGGCAAATTGCAGGTTCAGATACCCCTCGGCCTTGCCCTGTCCGGCCGCCAGCTGGAACTGCGGCAGGAAGATTTTCGTCAGGTCGCCGCTGAACGGGCTGCTCAGGCTGAACGCCCCCGCCGGGCCGCCGAGCGCCGCCTTGAAGTTGCCCAGGTAGTTGCCGTCGCGGTACGAGGCTTCTGCGTTGAAGCTACGCAGTGCCACTTGGGGTTCATCGATCACCGGGTACAACCGGTGCCACGGGAAGTCCAGCCAATCGATCTTCGCCTCGGCACTCAAGCCCTCGGACCAATCCAGTTGCCCGGTCAGTTTCAGGCTCTGCTTGTCACTGGCGTTCAATTCCAGCCCGGCGATCTGCGCGCCCCTGGCGTCGACCCGGCCCTGCAGGCGCAAGGCAACCGGCCCCTCTTCAGCGGGCAATGTGGCATTGCCTTGCAATTGATAGCCGTTTTTCAGGTCACCGTTGCCGGTCAGTTCCAACTGATTGAGCTGCAAGGTGTCGGGCAGGTCGGCACTGGCCTTGAAACCATCGGCAGTGATCCGCACCTTGGCGGGCAGGTTGTCCGCCAGCGGTTGCAACTCACCCGTCAACCGACCTTGCAGGTATCCGCTGCTGTCCGCCGTCAGGTTCAGGGTTTTCAACAGGTCGCCTTCAACCCTCAACGCCAGCGCCCATGGCGCGCTACCCGGTGCCGGCAACGTCAGCTTGCCGGTGGCCTGCAGCGGCCAGTTGCCGGTCGGTTGCAACAGGCCGGACAGGTCCAGGCTCAGGTCGTCACGCTGCAGATGCACGGAATCGAGCTGCAACCCCTCGGCCGTCCAGTGCGCGGCCAGTTGCAGGTCCTTGAGCTGTTCGCTGCCGTTGAGCAACAGGCTACCGACCTGCACCTCTCCCAACTGGATAGCCACCGGCAACTTCAGGTCAGGCAGGCTGATCGGTCCGCTGCTGGATTCGCTGCCCGGGGCAAATTGCAGAATCACTTGCTCGGCCTTCAGTTGCTCGATGCACAGGGTCATGCGGGTCAGGCACAAGGGCGACCAGGCAAACACCGGCTGTCTCAGCTCGACCCGGTCACCGGCCTGCTGCCACACCAGATGATCGGCACGCCATTGGCCACCCAGCCGGCCCTGGAAATTGTCCACGGTCAAACCCGGCACCTGGCCCAGGGCCCAGCGGCTACCTGCTTGCGTACCCAGCAACACGCCGATGCCCAGCAGGACCACAGCCACCAGCGACACCGTCGCCAGCAGCGTTATTTTCAAACCACGCTTCACAGCTCAGGCCCCATGGAAAAGTGCAAACGAATACCACCTGGATCATCCAGTGCATGGGCCAGATCCAGGCGGATCGGCCCGACCGGTGAAACCCAGCGCACGCCAAGGCCAACCCCGGTCTTGAGACTGGGCAGCTCGAGGGTATTGAACGAGTTACCCTGGTCGATGAAGGTCGCCACTCGCCATTTTTCGGCGATGGAGTACTGATACTCAAGACTGCCCGTGACCATGTAGCGCCCGCCAATGCGGTCGCCTTCATTGTTTTCCGGGGACAGGCTCTGGTAGTCGTAGCCACGCACGCTCTGATCGCCACCGGCGAAGAAGCGCAAGGACGGTGGAATGGATTTGTAGCCATTGGTGGCCGAACCGCCGACTTGCGCGCGGGCCAGGAACCGATGATTGTCGAACACCGTGGTCAAGCCTTTGACCAGCGCCGTGCCATACAGAAGATTGTTGTCCGAGCCCAGCCCTTCCTTGGCGACCTTGCTGTCGAACTGCAGGCGATAGCCTTTGTGCGGGTCGATCCGGTTGTCACTGCGCAGGTAGGAGTAGCTCACGCCGGGCATCAGCAGGTTGCTCAGGCCCGAGTCATCGCCAAGGCGGTATTCCTCGCGTTGCCATTTCAACGAGATCACCCGTTGCCAGCCACTGGGCAACTTGCTGTGCCATTCCGGGCCCAGGGTCAGCAGCTTGCTCAAGCTGTCGGTGTTGGCCAGCTCTTCATTTTGATAGCCCCCGGCAAACCGCAGTTTGTCGGTGAGGGGTGGGTCCAGCGGTACGTCGTACCAGAGGCCAACGTTCTGCCGGGGTGCCGAGAGTTCGGCTTCCCAGCCGTAGCTGTGGCCTTGGGGGTTGACCCAGTGACGCGTCCAGTTGGCCTTGGCCCGCGGACCGACGTCCGTGGAGTAGCCCAAACCCAGGCCCATGGTGCGTGGCTTGCGGGCGTCCAGATTGACCGCCACCGGAATCACCTCGTTGGCCGCCGAGGTGGGCGTGGCGTCGACCCGCACCGACTCGAAATAGCCGCTCGACTGCAAGGCCTGACTGAGCTCGGCGATCAGTTCGGAATCATAAGGAGCGCCGTTTTTGAACGGAACCATGCGCTGCAACAGGTCCTCGTCGAACGGTGTATCACCGGCAAAACTGACCTGGCCCAACGCATAACGCGGGCCGCTTTCATAGACCAGTTCGATGTCGGCGACCCCGGCTCGCGGGTCCACCAACAGTTTCTGGCGGGTAAAGCGACCACTGAAAAAGCCGAAACGCGAGGCCTGGTTCTGTATCAGGCGCTTGGCATCTTCGTAATGACCGTGGTTGAGCACGGCACCGGGCTTGAGCACATCACTCTTGGGCACACGAAAGGACTTGAGGGAGGCCGCGGGCCCTTCGACGCGGATGGTCACGTTGCGCAGGCGCACCGGTTCGCCGGGGTCGATGTTCAACACCAGTCGCGGCGACTTGCCGTTTTTGACTTCGCTTTCTATATGGGGCTGGTAGTAACCCAGGGCCTGGGCGGCCTTGCGCGCCTGCTCTTCGGCGCCGCGACTGAAGCGCAGCAAGGCGTCCTCGTCACGATCACCGAGCCCTCCGATATAGCCTTCGATATTGGCCTTCAGCTCATCGTTGGACGGTTTGATCCTGACGTCCAATTCACTTTGCGCCAGTGCGCCTGCGCTGCTGAACAGCACGAGCAAGCCACTGGTAAATCTTCCTGGAAACTTCATAGGCGCGGATGCTATCACGAGCGTGGGAGCGTGATAGAGCGAACAATCTGAACAAAAGTTCGGCGTTAACCCGTAGCGCTGTTTAGTACCTGGGGATTGGCGTGAAAAAACACGTGCTCGCGGATTGGCCCGACAGCCACTTCACCGATTTCCTCGTAACCCTGACGCTTGTAGAACTCCAGATAAAGCGGATTCCCCGTGTCGAGTACCACCCCCCGGGAATGCTCATCGACCGCACACCAGTTGTGCACCGCCTGGAGTAGCTGCTCGCCGAAGTGCTGGCCTTGAAACTGCGGGTGAATCCCCAGCAACGGCAACACATGCACCGAGTCCGAAGGGATGCAAGCCGTGACGGCCGCGTGATAGTCCAGGTAACGACGGGTGCAGCGAAAACCGGTACTCAGCACCATCCGCAGGCGCCAGGCCCAGCTTTCGGTAATGCCCAGCCGTCGTTGCGGCGGCGCGATCAGGGCAATGCCGATCAACCGGTCATTGACTACCAGTCCGATGGCCGGCAGTTCCTGGAGAAAATGCTGCTTGACCAGTTCCCGTACCGTGGCCCGCACACGCTGCTCATAGCCGGGACGCTCGGCCTCGAATAGGAACTTGAAGGTCGGCTCGTGCCGGTAAGCCTGGTACAGCAAGGAACGCGCTTCACGCGAATAGCCGCTGTCGAGCCGGTGAATGTCAGCGATGGCGGTCGAAGTTTCAGGCATGGCGGTCTATCTCCCCTGGGCGAGACTCAAAAGGCCCCGCTCTTTGTCGTACGATCCCGGCACAGTAGCGATCTTTCCTACGCTCAAAGACATTAGCAGCGCAGACAGACTACTGCCACGCTGGCCCCCATGCCGCAGGTCAGCTAGCATCGCAGTTTTGCCAGGGCTGTCGACCATGAAGATCGTCTCGTTCAATATCAATGGCCTGCGCGCCCGCCCCCATCAGTTGGCGGCACTGATCGATAAGCACCAGCCAGATGTCATCGGCCTGCAGGAAACCAAGGTCCACGACGACCAATTCCCGCTCGCCGAGGTCCAGGCGCTGGGTTACCACGTGCATTACCATGGGCAAAAAGGCCATTACGGCGTTGCCCTGCTCTCGCGCCAGGCGCCCCTGGAGATTCACAAAGGCTTTGACGGCGATGAAGAAGACGCCCAGCGGCGCTTCATCTGGGGCACCTTCGCCGATGCCCATGGCACGCCCGTGACCATCATGAATGGCTATTTCCCACAAGGCGAAAGCCGTGACCACCCCACCAAATTCCCGGCCAAGGCGCGTTTCTACAGCGACCTGCAAGCCCTGCTGGAAACCCGGTTCAGCAACGACCAGCCACTGGTGGTGATGGGTGACGTGAACATCTCCCCGCAAGACTGTGACATCGGCATCGGCCCGGACAACATGAAGCGCTGGCTGAAAACCGGTAAATGCAGCTTTCTGCCCGAAGAGCGCGAGTGGATGGCCCGCCTGAAAAACTGGGGCCTGGTGGACAGCTTCCGTCACCTGAACCCGGACGTGGCCGATCGCTTCAGCTGGTTCGACTACCGCAGCCGCGGCTTTGAAGACGAACCCAAGCGCGGCCTGCGGATCGACCTGATCCTGGCATCCCAGGCGTTGTTGCCAAGGATCAAGGACGCCGGTGTCGACTATGACCTGCGCGGCATGGAAAAACCTTCGGACCATGCGCCGATCTGGCTTGAGTTGAGCTGATCCCCCCGCCGATCGCCGGGATCGCTCCCTCAGCTTGCGCAGGGGGGACGGTCTGCGGCGTGCTACCGTCATATTTCAGACACTTTAATGACTTATTGTCGTCGCACTTCCCTTGGCCTTTAAGGTGTCGGCCCCATGCTGCGTGCTCTGTTATCGCTGCTGCTCTGCGGCTTGCAGCCACTCTCTGCCTACGCCAGCCAACTGCCGATACCCGAGCAAGGCACGGCCTTGCGTATCCAGGGCTCCAACACCATCGGCGCCGCCCTGGCCCCTGCACTGGTCAAAGGCTTGATGCACGAGCAAGGCCTGCTCAAGGTCCACAGTGAAGCCTCGGGCAACAACGAGCAACGGATTGTCGGCCAGACAACTGAAGGTCGCCAGGTGAGCGTGGACATCGCCGCCCACGGCTCCAGCACCGGCTTTGTTGCCCTGAACAACGCCCGCGCCGACCTGGCGGCTTCCTCGCGCCCAATCAAGGACAGCGAACGGGTGGACCTCCAGGCCCTTGGCAACCTGAAAGCCCCCAACGCCGAGCATGTGATCGCCATCGATGGCCTGGCCATTATCCTGCACCCGGACAATCCACTGACCCAATTGAACACCGACCAGTTGGCACAGGTATTCAGCGGTGAAGCGACCACCTGGGAACAACTCGGTGGCATCGGCGGACCGGTGCACCTGTATGCCCGGGATGACCGGTCAGGCACCTATGACACCTTCAAGGAGCTGGTACTGCGTGAGCACGGCAAAGCACTGGCGGGATCGGCCAGGCGATTCGAGTCCAGCGAGCAACTGTCCGATGCGGTCAGCCAGGACCCACAGGGCATCGGCTTCATCGCGCTGCCCTATGTGCGTCAGGCCAAGGCGGTGGCGATTGTCGACGGAGCCTCGCAACCCATGCTGCCACTCAACAGCCTGATCGCCACCGAGGACTATCCCCTGTCCCGCCGGCTGTATTTCTACCTGCCGCCCAATGCCGAAAATCCATGGGCCCGGGCGTTGGTGAATTTTGCCCTGAGCCGCCAGGGTCAGGCCATTGTCGCCGCCAACGGGTTTATTGCGCAGACCGTGCAGGCCATGACCGTCCCCCCGGGCGGGCAACTGCCGGATGACTACCAGGCCCTTGCCCGGCAGGCACAGCGGCTGACGGTGAACTTCCGTTTCGAGGAAGGCAGCGCCAGCCTGGACAACAAGGCCCGAGAAGACCTGTCGCGGGTGTTCGACTATTTAAAGCAGCACGACAAACTCAACAGACAGGTGACACTGGTTGGCTTCGGCGATGCCAAGAGCGACCCGGATCGCGCCGCCCTGCTCTCGAAACTACGGGCCATGGCGGTGCGCCGTGAACTGGTGAAACGGGGTGTGGTGCTGCGGGAGGTCCGTGGTTTTGGCGCACAGATGCCGGTGGCGGCCAACAGTGACGATGAAGGGCGCGTCAAGAATCGCCGGGTGGAGGTCTGGGTCTACTGACACCGCCTCACTGCGACGATTCAGGCTTGCGAATCAGGTAAGTGTCCATGATCCAGCCGTTGGCCAGCCGCGCGTTTTTCCTGACCCGTTCTATCTCGCCGGCCACGTCCTTGAGCTTGCCGGCGATCAGGATCTCATCCGGCGTGCCCAGGTAGGCCCCCCAGTAAATCTGTAGCTCCTGATCGGCAATCTGCTGATAGGCGTCTTGCGCATCCAGCATCACCACCAGGCTGTCGGCCTCGCTGACCTGCCCCTGGGCCACGCGGCGCCCGGTGGTGATTTCAATCGAGCGGCCAATGCCGTTCAACGGCACCTTGTGCTGCGCCGCCAGTGCCTGGACGCTGCTGATGCCAGGAATGACCTCGAACTCAAAGAAGCAGCGACCCGACTCGAGGATCGTCTGCAAGATCCGCACAGTGCTGTCGTACAAGGACGGATCGCCCCACACCAGGAACGCCGCACATTCGCCATCCGCCATGTGATCGTTGATCAGCCGTTCGAAGGTCCGTTGCTTGTCGCGATTAAGCGCCTCGACACTGGCGTTGTAATCCGTGTCACCACGAACGCGCTCAGGACTGTGGGCTTCGACGAAGCGATAACCCGGATCAGTGATATAGCGCGCGCAGATGTCGCGACGCAGGTCGATCAACGTGTCCTTGCTCTGGCCCTTGTCCATCAGGAAGAACACATCGACCCGGTTCAGCGCCTTGACGGCCTGCATGGTGATGTAGTCGGGATTGCCCGCGCCGATACCGATAACCAGCAACTGCTTCATCAATGCTCCTCCTCGGCGGGTGCGACCCTGTCGATCAAGCGCAAACGCCAGCGGCCATTAAAGTGCAGCTCGGCGCTTGAGAGCGGCAGGACGTCGATCTGGTGGAAGGCCCCCGGCGGGCACTGCAGGACTTGCATCAGGGCGGCGCGAATCACGAACGGGTGGGTGATGGCCAGGAAATGCCCGGGCCTTGTGCTGAGTTCATCCAGCCAGAGCCCCACTCGCTGGCACAGTTGCGTCACCGACTCCCCGCCATGGGGGGCTGCGTGCGGATCGCCGAGCCAGACCTGCAACGCTTCAGGCTCGGCCTTGTGCAAGTCGTTGATGCGCAGCCCGTGCCAGCGTCCGAAATCGTAATCCCTCAGCGCCGGCACGCACTGCACGTCGCTACCAAATAACGCTGCGGTCTGCCGGGCACGGGTTTCCGGCCCGGCGAGCAGCTGTGGCGGCTGCCGGAATCGACCGACCCGGCTGCCCTTGACCGTCTGCCAATCCATTTCCAGTGGCTCATCCATCGGAAAGCGCGCCAGTTTTTGTGCGACGGTTCTGGCATGGCAGATCAAGGTCAAGCGGGTTACCGACACGTAGGAGCACTCTGAAATAGGGGTAAAAAAAAGGTTCTTCACGGAATCCCGGGAAACACAGAAACAAGAACGCCGATTTGATTGATGATGTTCGTGCGAGCAAACACATCTAACAAACCGGCGTTCTTATGCGCGATATTAATACTTTCCTTCCTTTTT
>NZ_FYDV01000028.1:0-45416 GCF_900187535.1 Pseudomonas sp. Irchel s3a18
GAGCACGAGGTCGGCAGCCTCGCGTTTGAATTCAGCAGAAAAGGAACGGCGTTGTTTGGTCATCTGACACCTCGATCTGGCGAGCATTCTCACCTAAATGGGTGTCCGGTTTCATTAGACCACTACACCCTCGCCAGCTTAGCTAACTGGTTAACCCGGTTGATTAACTGGGCTGAACGCCTTATAGACCGGAGTCTTGTAGCCCATTAACCACGCAGTTAACCAGGTTAACTCTCGCGCTTGGGAAAGGGAGAACTGTCTATCGCCAGCAGACCACAGCTGACAGTAGGCTGGTGATCGTTGACGGCAGAAGCTATTGAGCTGCATAGTTGCAAGCAGGCTAAGCAATTATCACCAGATGTCAGCCGTGGTACAGAAAGGAATCTGCCAAATGAATGCACATCAACGCTGTCGCCGCACCTTATTCTGGCGTGGCTCATTTTCCGTGATACTAGGTTTTTCCGTCTTGAGTCTAGCCTTGATACTGGCTGACCGATCAGCTCCAGCAACTGCCCTAGAGTTCGATGGCGTAAATTTGAGTCAGCAGGTGGGTCATTCCCAAAAATTGGGAACCCTGACCACTGCGCCAATCCTGGCGGCGTCTCAATAAGCTAAATCTGACCGTTCATCCGATTGCGAAAATCTCAGCCACCCCCGTTACGGAGAAACCTTGGGCGATAGGTTGAAAGCGGAAGAAAATGTCCCAGCAGCGAGCACCGTGTATCCCCACGTGTATCCCAACAGAAAAATCCTAGACACAGGCCACGGAAATACTGGATAGTTATAGTCTCCCTCGGGCACCAAAATTAAGAAAGGTCTTGCTTAGCAAGGCCTTTTTTTTCGCCTGCAGGAAAGTGCGACGACCGTCCTGCAAGACTTCACAAGGATCCACCCCATGGAATTGCCACTGGAAACAGTCGCCCTTTTCTCCCTCAAGCTGGCGTACGAGACAGAGGGTCAAAGCCCGATTTTGCGGGATGATCCGATCATGGGCGACTATCAGCGGGAGATATTCGAGTTACTGCTGCGCCGGGGTGATATCGAGGCGATCCAGCGTAAAGTGGCCGAATGCGTGGGATTGGCGCTGGCCGCTTTAGGTGGTGTGGACAAACCCCTGGGGCGCGAACTGCACAGGTTGGCCGCTGATTTCAGCCAGGAGCAGACGATGGAGCAGTTGCAGGCTCCGCTCATTGCACTCAGGGATTACTTGAAAGATATTCAGTGACTGACAGGCTCGCCTAAAGCGCGGCTTATCGAGCTTTTACATGGATGATGCGGTTCAACAAGGAGAACACCATGAGGCAAATAACGGTCGCGGGATCGCAGGGCGATCTTGCGGTGATTGAAGCAGGACAGGGTGAAGGTTTGCCGGTGCTCTTCCTCCATGCGGACTCTGGCCGAGCCAGCCAATGGGCGGGAATGCTCGAGCCTATCGGACGCGACCGGAAAGTCTATGCCCTGGATTCACGGGGCAGCGGAGAAAGCTCCCCGGCTGCGGATGGGGACTATTCCTATGCAGGGCGTGCGCAGGACATCATCGATGTCGCGGCAGCCTTGAAGCTAAAACGCTTCTTCATCGTGGCCCATAGTGGAAGTGGTGCCGCAGCGCTGGACTATGCCGCCCGATACGCCGAGCGGGTGGCGGGGCTATTCCTGCTTGATCCCGCGACAGACCCAAGGGCACTTCCCAGCGACGTTCGCGCCGGCATGCTGGAGGCGCTCAAGGGGCCAACGAGCCTCGATGTGCAACAGGGGTTCTATGCCACGATCGCAGGCAATAACCCACAGGTACAGTCCAGAGTTCTGCAAGACTGTGCCGTGGTCGATCCGGCGGCACGGCTGGGGTTTGCGGTGGCGTTCGCCGACTGGAACCCGGAACCCGCGCTGGATGCCTGGAAAGGTCCGGTTTTCCTCTTGGTCAGTAGCGCGAACGACAATCCAAATGCGCTCTATGCGTTACGGCCGCAGTTACCCCACGCTGTAGTGGCCGATACGGGGCACTGGATGCAGCTTGACCAGCCTGACAGGGTCGCGCAGGAAATCCTGAGCTTCATTGCCAGCCTGCGATAGCCAGTTAGTCGGAATTAGAAAAGAGAAAAGGGGACAGATTTGCTTTTATGCTGCGGTTGCACACCTCCTGCCTTTCGCCGCGCAGGCCTGGAACAAAAGTAACTCTGCCCCCCATTTTCTGTCTCTTCTTTGCATCCCTCCTTGCACCCCGAACTCCCAAATCAAATTCGAGGTCGGTTGTGTCACACAGGCTGATCCCGCTCGCTTGGTCGCGCAAGCGTGTTTTTACGATATACCCCATACCGCCTGCTTACGTTCATGATGCCGGGAAGTCAGGCCAACACGGACTTTTAGCCCCTCTCCATGAGCACGCCTTCGATGATGTCTGCCCTTGTACTGAACGGTCACCCACTCACACCCAACCCCTCCGATACCAGTGTCCCTTGGTGGAGTTTCACCAAAACGGTACTGGCCGCCACGGCGCTGTCCTTGGTACGCGATGGACTGGTTAGTTTGGACGACCCGGTGCTGGAAGGCTCGTTCACCTTGCGTCAACTGCTGCGCCATGAGGCCGGACTGGCGGATTATTCCGAGCTGACGGAGTACCACACTGCGGTTGCCAATAATGAAACCGCGTGGCCGGCCGATGAGATGCTGAGTCGTCTTGATGCATCTACGCTGCGATACGCCCCGGGAACCGGCTGGCGCTACTCGAACGTCGGCTATCTGTTCGTGGCACGGCTGATCGAACGCACCACCGGCCTGGCGCTGGAAGAGGCGCTGATCCAGCGGGCCCTGAAGCCTTTGGATGTTTGCCACGTCCGGCTCGCCAAACAACGCGCCGACCTGCAAGGCGTGCCTATGGGTGCAGCCTCCTGTTACGACCCCGCATGGGTCTATCACGGCCTGCTGGTCGGGCCACTGGGGCAAGCGGCGACCTTCCTCGATCGATTGCTGGCCGGCCATCTGCTGCCGGAGACGCTGCTACAGGACCTGCAGACAGTCCGTCATCTGGGCGGGCCGATCACCGGGCGACCCTGGACTTCACCCGGTTATGGCCTGGGTGTGATGCGTGGCCCGGTTGAGGGTGGCTTGACCCTGTGCGGGCATACCGGCGGCGGGCCGGGCAGTGTCGTGGCGGTTTATCGAGCGACTGACGACGAAGCATCTGCGACTTGCGCCGTGTTTCAGGAGGGCGCCGATGAAGGGGAGGTCGAAGCCGCTGTCGTAAAAGACTTGCGGGCTGCCTTGGGCCAAGCGGGCTAGAGACAAATCCAAAGCCCGCGGTTCACGGCTTGCGCCGCACCAGTCTGATTCAATCCGTGTGCTAGGCTTTTTCCCGATTGCCCATGGCCAATGAAGGCCGCCTCAGCACACTGGAGTTATCCGATGAATACATCTGCCTCGTGGTTGCTTGCACCGGTTTTTGCCTTGTTGCTCAGCGGTTGTGCCGCTGTGGGCGCGGGCAGTGGCGGTGCGGGGGAAATGGAGATTCGCAGCGGCAAGATCGAGCAGATCACGCTCACGCAGATGCAGACCAATCACGACAGCGGTGTCGGGGCGATTCTGGGCGGGTTGGCCGGGGTCGGTATCGGCAGCCTGATCGGCAACGGCACCGGCCGGGATGTGGCCATGGTCGCCGGGGCGCTGGCCGGGGCGGCGGGCGGTAATTACGCAGAGAAGAAACACTATGACCAGCCACAGCAAGCGCAGCAGGTTATCGTGCGGGTGAAGAGCGGTGTGCTGGTGTCGGTGACCCAACCGGTCAATCCTGCGCTGACCAAGGGCAGCAATGTCTACATCGAAGGCAGTGGCAACGAGGCTCGGGTGGTGCCGCAGAGTTGAGGCCGCGGGGCAGGTTCATGGCACGTCTTGAGGCCTGTCTGCCTGCCCCTACCCCTCCAGCACCGGCAACACCACCCTCGCTTCCAGCCCGCCGATCTTGCGGTTCCTGACTGTCAGCTCTCCCCCATGCTCCAGCACGATCGCCCGTGCGGCTGACAAGCCCAACCCCACGCCCCCCGTGTTTTTATTGCGCGAGCCTTCCAGCCGGTAGAACGGCACAAACACCTGTTCGTAGCGGTTGTCCGGGATGCCCGGCCCACGGTCCAGTACGCGAACGATCACTTGCTTCTCGTCGCCACGCAGTTCGATGGCCGGCTCACTGGCGTACTTCAGGGCGTTTTCCACCAGGTTGGTGATGACGCGCTTGAGGCCCAGCGGGCGGCCGACGTAGACCAGTCGAGGCGGGCCGCTGAAGGGGATCTCGATGGACTGGTCACGGTAGTCGTCGATCAGGGTATGCAGCAGCTCGGCCAGGTCAAACGGCGTGGCTTGTTCCAGGCGCGCATCGTCGCGGAAGAAGTCCAGGCTGGAGTTGATCATGGCGTGCATTTCATCGACGTCGCGAAACAGTTTTTTCTGCAGATCAGGGTCACCGATGAACTCGCCGCGCAGGCGCATGCGGGTCAGGGGCGCACGCAGATCATGGGAGATCGCCGCAAGCATCTGGGTGCGGTCCTTGATGAAGTGCTGCAACTGGGCCTGCATGGCGTTGAACGCAAGGATGGCCTGGCGGATTTCGTTCGGGCCGACCGGCTCGATAGGCGGGGCGCGAAAGTCGACGCCAAAGCGCCGTGCGCCCTGGGCGAAGGTTTTCAGGGGCCTGGCCAGGCGGCGGGTGGCGATCAGGGCGACCAGACCGGTGGACAGCAGCACCAGCATGATGACGATCAGGTTGCGCGCCCAGTGCTCCAGCCCCCAACTGCGCGAGGGCATGCCGAACATCAGCCAGGAGCCATCCGTCAATTGCATCACCAGGGCGTACTGGCCATCCTGCCGTGGCCAATCGCGGGGTTGGTAGACCTCCAGGCGCGAGCTATCGAACAGCTGATGAGCCTTCGGGTTGTTCGTGCGGGTGCTCGCCTCGGGGACATCGGGCAGGTTCAGCGCGTCATGGTTGGCGCGCCACTTGATGTCGAGGGTGCCGTCGCTGGCGGCCGTGGCCAGTTTTTGCCGCTGCGAGGGTTCCGAGGCCTCGATAACCCGGCTCAGGGACGACAGTTTTTCCAGCAGGCCGGTCTCGGTCAGCGGTGGATACGCCCACACGCCCGCCACTTGGGTAAACAGGGCGTAGAAGCCCAGCGAGGTAAGCATCGCCAGGATGGTGGTCAGGGCGATCCAGCGCGAAACGGTATCCCGCGAGCGCAGGCACCGGCCCCACTTGAGCCCTGTCACTGACGGGTCACACTAGGGGTGAACAGATAGCCGCCGTTGCGCACGGTGCGGATCATTTCCGGGCGCTTGCTGTCGATTTCCAGTTTGCGCCGCAAGCGGCTGACCTGGACGTCGATGCTGCGATCGAACGCCTCATGGGCGCGCCCACGGGCCAGGTCCAGCAACAGTTCGCGGGTGAGGATGCGCTGCGGATGCTCGACAAACACCAGCAGCAAGTCGAACTCCCCGGCCGATAGCGGAATCATCACCTGATCCGGTGAGCGCAGTTCGCGTCGCGTGAGGTCCAGTTGCCAGTCGGCGAACTTGATCAGCGGGTGTGGCACCTGGCCGGTCAGCGGACGCACTTCGCCCACCCGACGCAATACAGCACGCACCCGCGCCAGCAGTTCGCGGGCGTCGAAGGGTTTGCTCAGGTAATCATCGGCGCCCATTTCCAGCCCCACCACCCGGTCGCTCAACTCGCCCATGGCAGTCAGCATGATCACGGGCGTGGTGTATTGCTGGCGCAGGCGCTGGCACAGGCTAAGACCGTTTTCGCCAGGCATCATCAGGTCGAGGATGATCAGGTCCGGCACCTGGCGCTCGATAGCGGCCCACAGTGAGACACCGTCGGTGGCGACCTCGACGGCATAACCTTGCTGCACAAAAAATTTACTCAGTAGATCGAGGACCTCAAGGTCGTCGTCCACGATCAAAAGATTGCTCACCGGCGCATCACTCAGCGTCTGATAGATCTGACATCTAAAACCATTCGGCGCGCCCCGTCATTTATTTCATCAGGGTCACAAAGCATCAGCCCCGCAAAAAAGCAGACATCTTTAAGCAAGGTGCAGCTGCCAGCATCCAGCTTCCTCTTTTTCCAAAGACTGTCCGCCATGCCTGTGTTCAAGCGCTCCCAAGCACTGTTTCGCAATACCGCACTGCTGCTGACCTTGACCTACCTGTACGGCTGCACCAACCGTAACACGGCCGACACTTCAGCTACCTGCGCCCAAGTCAGCTACCCGCTGCATGACCCGGCCGAGCAGGTTAACCGCGGTATTTTCTCGTTCAACCAGGTGATCGATGAGTACGCCATCGCGCCGGTCGCTCGCGGTTATGGCTACACACCGGATTTCTTCCAGCTGGGCATGCATAACTTCACCACCAACTTCAACGAACCCACGGTGTTCGTCAACGACCTGATGCAAGGCAACGGCAAGCGGTCACTCAACACCCTGGGCCGCTTCACGATCAACAGCACGGCCGGCCTGCTGGGGATGATCGACGTGTCCGACTCGCTGGCGATCCCGCGCCACACCTCGGACTTCGGCCAGACCTTCGGTGTGTGGGGCATCGGTGCCGGACCGATCGTTGAAATGCCGGTACTGGGCACCGCCAACAGCCGCGACGCGGTCGGCAAGGTTCTGGCCGCTGCCTTCAACCCGTTTGGCGACAACAGCGACACTGCCGAAACCCTGACCACCGTTGCCAGTGTCGGTGGCGTGATCGACAAGCGCGCCGCGGCATTGCCGTTGACCGACACCCTGTCACAACAACCGGATTACTACGCGGCCTTGCGTGACATCACCGCCGAAAAGCGCGCCAAATTCGTACAGGAAGGCAAACTGGGCGAGTCCGACCCGCAACAGAAACGCTGTGAAGAAACTCCAACCGATGCCACGTGACACCCAATCGCTGGTGCTCGAGCAGCGCCAAGTCAAACGCACCCATACCCACCTGCACGGCAGCGAAACCAGCCTGCACCTGTCCGATGACAAGCGCGAGTTGATCCTCAGTCGCTACATCGAGGTGTCCAGCCCCGAAAGCGTGCAGTGGGTGGAGCGCAGCCATCGGGTGCCGGTGGCCACCCTGATGCGCTGGATAATCGCCCATGGCGAGGAGCAAGCGGTGGAGCAAGGCAATGAAGTGCCCACCCACCGATCGGTGATTTGAACCCGCTCGCGGGCCAATGCTGTGTATTCCCCTCCCCTTTCAGTGCCTCGTCGGCGGTATCACCCACTGCCTGCACCCTCTTGCTTTAGCACCCCAAGCCCTTACTATCGCTGATTCACTCGAAGCGTCGTCCCTGCGGCACCGACGCCTGCCCTGCGCCTTGAAAGGACTCAACGATGAACACGACCCTGATTGCCACTGCCGTCCTCACGGCCCTGCTCGCCAGCGCCCAGGCTCAGGCCGCCGATAAGGCGGTGCCCGTGACCGTCGACAACTTCATCCGCGCCGAATCGGACATGTACGTGGGCACGCTGACCCAGCAAGGTGGCCTGGGCAAACTGCTGCACCGTCGCGAAGCCGCTTCGATCGAACACCAGACCGTCATCCGCCTGAACCGCGACACGCTCTACTCCTCCGGGGTGTTCGACCTCGACGCCGGGCCGGTGACCATCACCCTGCCGGAGCCGGGCAAGCGCTACATGGCACTGCAAGTCATCAACCAGGACCACTACGTGCCGAACGTGTACTACGGCGCCGGCAGCTACACCCTGACCCGCGAAAACGTCGGCACCCGCTATGCGGTGACGGCCATCCGCACCCTGGTCGACCCGGCCAACCCGGACGACGTCAAACAGGTGCATACACTGCAGGACGCGATCAAGGTCAGCCAGAAAGCCCCTGGCTCGCTTGAGTTGCCGCAATGGGACGCCGCCAGCCAGAAGAAAGTGCGCGATGCCCTGCTGGTACTGTCCTCGACTATCCCCGACTTCAAGAAAGCCTTCGGCACCCGGGACACCGTCGACCCGATCCGCCACCTGCTCGGCTCGGCATCTGCCTGGGGTGGCAACCCGGACAAGGACGCCACGTACCTGAACGTCACCCCGGCGCAAAACGACGGCAAGACGGTGTACCGCCTCACCGTCAAAGACGTGCCCGTGGACGGCTTCTGGTCCGTGAGCCTGTACAACGCCGAAGGCTACTACCAGCCCAACCCGGCCAATGCCTACACCCTCAACAACCTGACCGCGAAGAAAGCCGATGACGGCTCGATTGCCATCCAGTTCGGCGATTGCCAGGCAACGACCGTCAACTGCCTGCCAACGGTTGCGGGATGGAACTACACCGTGCGCCTGTACCGTCCGCAGGCGCCGATCCTGAACGGCACATGGACATTCCCCGAGCCGGTTGCGGTCAAGTAATCCGCAGAGCAGGGGCTGGCTGCCGGCCCCTTAATCAACATGCACATATGTAAGCCGGGACATATTTCTGCGGGCCGGCTGCGGTATCATCGACGGCTAATTTGCGCCAAGAGCCCCACCCCCGGATGTCCATGCCCGCCCTGCCCCTCGACACTCAATCACCCTTGCCTGCCGTGTTGGTTGGCCCGCTGCTGCGGCGCCTGGAGCCGACGCGCCTGGTGCTGTGGCTGGTGGGGTCGCGAGCGCTGACGCTGACGTTGCGCCTGTCGACAGGCGGCGACATCGTGCTCAACGCTAGCCGCTGCCAGGTGATCCCGGTCGGCAGCCAGGCCTTTATCCACCTGATCGACGTCAACCTGGACGCTGCCCTGCCCTGCGACGTGGCGATTGAGTACGACCTGTTGATCACTCAGGCCGATGGCTCGTCCAGCGGTATCGCCGAGTGGGCACCGCACCTGATGTATGGCGATGCGCAGCAGCCGAACTTTGTCCTGCGCAGCCGCATTGATCAGCTACTCCACGGATCCTGCCGCAAACCTCACCACCACGCCCGTGACGGCCTGCTGTGTGTCGACCAGCTGTTGGCGACCACCCCTGTCGCCGAGCAACGACCGGCGCTGTTGATGATGAGTGGTGACCAGGTCTATGCCGACGATGTGGCAGGGCCGATGCTGCGGGCGATTCATGCCTTGATCGAGCGCCTGGGTCTGTTCGGCGAGCACCTGGACGGCGCGGTGGTGAACGACAGCGCCGCGCTCTACGGGCACCCGGCCAGCTACTACCATCGCGCCGACCTGCTGCCGGCGCTGTCGAGCAACGACACCCTGCGCGAGCGGTTTTTCGGCGGGGCGCGCAAGCCGATTTTCACCAGCAGCAGCGCCGACAATCATCTGGTGACCTTCGCCGAAGTCATGGCCATGTACCTGCTGGTGTGGTCGCCAACCCCCTGGACGCTGATCGCCCCCCAACCGCCGACCCTCACTGCGCCGCGAAAGGAGCGCTATGCCCTAGAGCAGGTGCGGATCGATGCCTTCAAGGAGGGGCTGGGCGGCGTGGCACGGGTATTTGCGCACTTGCCGTGCCTGATGATCTTCGATGACCACGACATCACCGACGACTGGAACCTCAGCGCCCAGTGGGAAGAAACCGCCTACGGTCATCCATTCTCCAAACGCATCATCGGCAATGCCCTGATCGCCTACATGCTGTGCCAGGGCTGGGGCAATAACCCCGATGCACTCACCGCGCTTGTGGATAAAACCCACGCCCTGAACGCCCGAGACGGTTACCTGGACAGCGCCGCGCAAGACGCGCTGATCAGCGACCTGCTGAAGTTCCAGCAGTGGCATTACGTGCTGCCGACCACGCCGGCGCTGGTGGTGCTCGACACCCGCACCCGTCGCTGGCGCAGCGAGTTCAACCTCAAGCAACCCTCAGGGCTGCTCGACTGGGAAGCCCTCAGCGAACTGCAACAGGAACTGCTCGACCACCCCTCGGCGATCATCGTCTCCCCGGCTCCGGTGTTCGGCGTCAAGCTGATCGAGACCGTGCAGAAAGTCTTCAGCTGGTGCGGTTATCCACTGCTGGTGGATGCGGAAAACTGGATGGCCCATCGTGGCGCGGCGCAGGTGATCCTGAATATTTTCCGGCACTCGCGCACGCCGGGTAACTACGTGATTCTGTCGGGCGATGTGCATTACTCGTTCGTCTACGAAGTACTGATCCGTCATCGCACCGCCGGCCCGCGCATTTGGCAGATCACCAGCAGCGGTATCAAGAACGAATTTCCGCCCAGCCTGCTCGAATGGTTCGACCGTCTCAACCGCTGGCTCTACTCACCGCGCTCGCCGCTCAATTGGTTTACCAGGCGCCGGCGCATGCAGGTGGTGCCCCATGTGCCGGAACACGCACAAGCCGGCGAGCGGCTGTGGAATTCGGCGGGCATTGGCCAGGTGTTCTTCAATGAACAGGGCCAGCCGCAGGCGATCTACCAGCACAATGCCAATGGCTCGCCGAAAACCCGGATGGTGGCGCCGTCCCAGGACTGACCGTCAGTATCATGGATACCAAACAGTGCCTGCGCGACAGGAGCGAGGTCATGCCTCTCCTCGCCCAGGCACAGACCACCCGCTGAAGTTCACCGCTTACGAAGGATACGTATGCTCACACGGAACAAGATGGTCCCCGAACTGATGGTCAGCGATCTCCAGCAGAGCCTGGATTTCTGGACCACGCTGATTGGCTTTCGCATCGCCTACGATCGCCCTGAAGAGGGTTTTGCCTACCTCGATTTCGACGGGGTGCAAGTGATGCTCGAACAGCACGACCCACTGGAGGGCCAATGGCAGACGGGGGCACTGGAAGTGCCCTTTGGCCGCGGCATCAACTTCCAGATGACCGTCGATGCCGTCGAGCCGATTCTGCAGCGTTTGGCCGAAGTCCAATGGCCGCAATTTCGCCCGTTTGCCGAAGCCTGGTATCGCTGCGGTGCTGTTGAAGTGGGCCAGCGTGAACTGTTGGTACAAGATCCGGACGGCTACTTGTTGCGCCTGGTCCAGGAACTGGGAGAGCGACCCGCCCGGTAGCCATCGGCGGCCTGATGATGACCGCGAGGCGGTGCCTGGGATACACCGCTTTCGCTTAATCCAAAAGATGATCATTATTTCACAGTCATCAACCCGGACCGCGAACACTCCATACTAATATAAATAACTAACCACTAAACTTAATGCATTAAATCTGACACACTACCAATGCCACTCACGATATAAACACAACACCAAACCTGAAACTTCCAGAACTCGCCAGCCTGAGACTTAGCGGCTGTCAGGCACTCACCCCACTGCCACAAAAATCAGCCCTGACGCGCCCTTACGCTTTTATCAATTTATCAAAAATGTTTATTTATAATCAGTAAACATTGACCTCCCACGCCTCCCCCCTCCTAATTAACCGAGCCAGGCAGTCTGAAACCTGCTGCCCGGAAAGCACCTTGGCATGCAAAAAAATCGAGCATGCAAAACGCAACAGCGACGCAGCCCATAAAGCGCTGAGCTACGCTTTCTGCACATTGAACATTCATTCACTCTACAGCCTCCACCCGATACGCTGCGCAACCACACAGGGAACGATCAATGCTCAGAGATGTTTTAATTATTCTTACAGCATCGTTGGTAGTCATTGCACTGTTCCGACGCCTGAACCTGCCACCGATCCTCGGCTACCTGTGTGTCGGGTTGATCGTAGGGCCGCAGGCACTCGGCTGGGTGAGTGATTCAGAGGGTCTGCCCTACCTGGCGGAACTGGGTGTGGTGTTTCTCCTGTTTTCCCTGGGCCTGGAATTTTCGCTGTCGAAAATGCTCGCCTTGCGCAAGGTGGTCTTCGGCCTGGGCAGCCTGCAAGTCATCATCTCCAGTGTGATTTTAGGCGGGGCCTTGTACATGGCGGGCTTGCAGGCGAGTGGCGCAGTGCTGCTCGGGGCCGGCCTGGCGTTGTCCTCCACGGCCATTGTCAGCAAGGAGCTGACCAGCCTGGGCGAAGTCTTCAGCCCCCACGGCCAGAACGCGATCGGTGTATTGCTGTTCCAGGACGTGGTTGCGGTGCTGTTGCTGACGATGGTACCGGTGTTTTCCGGAACCTCCGGGCAAGCCTGGTACTGGGCACTGCCCATCACCCTGGGCAAGACGGTCGTGCTGTTCGTGGGCTTGTTCCTGATCAGCCGCTGGCTGCTGCCGAAACTGTTCCATGAGATCGCCGCCTCCCGCTCCGCCGAGTTGTTTGTGCTGCTGGCCCTGGTAATTGTCATGCTGACGGCCTGGCTGACCCATTTGCTCGGGCTCTCGCCGGCGCTGGGCGCGTTTCTGGCCGGCATGCTACTGGGAGAAAGCAGCTACCGGCACCAGATCGAAGCCGACATACGCCCTTTCCGGGATATCTTGCTGGGGGTGTTTTTTGTCAGCATCGGCATGCTGATCGACCTGAGCATCTTCCAGAGCCACTGGCTCTTGATCATCGGCTTGACCCTGGCGTTGCTGGTCACCAAGGGCGTGGTCGTTGCCGTCATACTCCGGCTCAATGGCAGCAACAGCGAAACGTCCTGGCGCAGCGGCCTGGCATTGGCTCAGGGCGGTGAGTTCTGCTTTGCCCTCATGACGCAAATGCAAGCCAACAGCCTGGTATCCAAGGAACTGAGCGGGCTCTTGCTGACCGCGACCTTCTGCTCGATGGTGGTGACCCCCCTGATGCTGCGAGTGGCCCCGGCCATCGCCAAGCGCCTGCACCAGACGCCGAACGATGAGGTCAACATCGATGAAATCGCCCTGCAAAGCCAGGAACTGCACGGCCATGTGATCATCTGCGGCTACGGTCGCGTGGGGCAGGCCATTGGCCGAGTCCTGATGGGTGAGCAACACCGGTTTGTGGCGGTCGATGATAACCCTGAGCAAATCCAGAACGACGCCGCCCAGAAGAATGTCCACTACGGTGACTCGCGACGCCCCGAGCTACTGGCCGCCCTGGGCCTGAACCGCGCGCGCCTGGTGGTGATTGCCATCGATGATGCGGACGCCGCCATGACCATCATCCAGGCCATCAGGCACATCAACAGCACCATCGACATCATTGTCCGCACCCAGGACGACAGCCAGACCACCGAGTTGAAAGCGGCCGGTGCCACCGAGGTGATTCCGGAAGTACTCGAGTCGACCCTGACACTGGCCGCCCACACGCTGATCATGCTGGGCACTCCCAAAGAACGCGTACAACTACGGGTGGACGACGTCAGACGCAACCGCTACCACTTGCTGTAATCCACATCAAACCCGCTCAACAGTCGGTGATAACGGGCGCACTCAAGGATCGAGTGCGCCCTTTGAACACGCCAGCACCCGACGTTGTGAAGGTGACAGAAATAACCATTTTTTAGCGCCTGCATGATGCCGCCCGACATAGCGGCCAAGGCATTACGCACCCACGATTTCCTCAAGGCTAAAACATGCAAACCCCTGCCCCCCTGAAGCACGCCGAAACGCAGCACTGCAAAGATTGCAAGTTAGCCCCCCTATGCCTTCCTCTCTCGCTCAACAGTGAGGATGTCACCTCATTGAACGAGATCATCAAGCGCGATCGCCCGTTAAGAAAAGGCGATTACCTGTTTCGCCAGGGCGATCCCTTTACCTCTATTTACGCCATCCGTTCAGGCACGCTGAAAACTTCCAGCCTGAACAGTAATGGCGAAGAGCACATTATCGGCTTCCATTTGCCAGGCGAACTGATCGGCTTTTCCGGCATGGATATAAACGCCTACACCTCAAGTGCCCAGGCACAGGAAACCACCACGGTGTGCGAAATCCCCTTTGATCAACTGGAGAAGTTATCGGAGCGAATTCCGAAACTGCGACGCCAGTTGATCCACATCATGAGCCGGGAAATTCGTGACGATCAAAAAATGATGCGGCTACTGGCCAAGAAAAATGCCAACGAACGCCTGGCGGCCTTTCTGGTCAATCTGTCCCTGCGCTTTCACGCCAATGGTTACTCGGCCAATCAGTTTCGACTGAGCATGACCCGCAATGAAATCGCCAACTACCTGGGCATCGCCACCGAGACCGCCTGCCGCACCTTCACCCTCTTGCAACAGCAAGGGCTGATCGCAGCGCAGGGCAAATGCATCCAGATCATCGACACCACATCGCTGTGTGAACTGTCCAACCGGTAAGCGCTGCGGGTTCATCCAGGCCCGGCCGTGTTCCTGGAGAGCTGCAGCGGTGTGATCCAACTACAGGGATTCCAGACCACCATCACTCGGATCAGACCTACAGGGTTTGAAGAAGCGTCTTGAAGACGGCAAAGGTGTAGAGAGGGCTTAATCGAAACTGCTCAGGGAGCAGTTTCGATTTCCCGGACCACTCAGGGGTGCCACCTTGCAAACATGTACTCATTTCTGTACGTTCTTCGTATCAAGCGAGGACAAGACGATGCAGACCATCAATTACACCCATGCGCGCGCGCACCTCTCGGAAACCATGGATCGCGTCAATGAAGACCGCACCCCGCTGCTGGTAACCCGGCAAAAGGGAGAACCCGTGGTGATGATTTCCCTCGCCGAGTACAACGCGCTGGAAGAAACGGCCTATCTGCTCCGAACGCCAGCCAACGCCGAGCGCCTGATCAAGTCGATCCATAACCTGCGGGCCGGGAAAAGCAAGCCAAGACAGCTCATCGAAGAATGAACATCCTGTTCACTCCCGAAGCTTGGGAAGATTACCTCTGGTTTCAGCAGAACGATAAAGCCGGACTAAAGCGGATCAACCTGTTGATCAAGGCAACCCAGCGAGCCCCCTTTACCGGTCCCGGCAAGCCTGAGCCACTCAAACATAACCTGAGTGGCTTCTGGTCACGGCGAATTACTGCCGAGCATCGCCTCGTCTATTGCGTTGAGGGCGACGGTTTACAGATCGTGATGTGCAGATACCATTACTGAACGCTTACCAGCCGCCCTATCCCACGGACAATCATCTCCACCTCGCGCTCATCAATCGTCAGCGGCGGCAGCAGGCGAATGGTTTTACCTCGTGTCACATTGATCAGCAGCCCGTGGTCGCGGGCGGCAATGAGGGTCAGGTCGCGAATGGGTTGGGCCAGTTCGATGCCGATCATCAAGCCCTGACCACGGATCGCCAGCACGTTCGGGTGATCATCGAGTTCGGCGTGCAGCCGAGCCAGCAGCAGTTCGCCCTGGCGCCTGGCGTTTGCCAGCAGCCCTTGTTCTTCAATGATCTCAAGCACCGTGCAGCCGACCCGACACGCCAGCGGGTTGCCGCCAAAAGTGCTGCCGTGGCTGCCGGGGGTGAACAGTTCGGCGGCTTTGCCACGGGCCAGGCAGGCGCCGATCGGCACACCGTTGCCCAGGCCCTTGGCCAGGGTCATGACGTCCGGCACGATGCCTTCGTGCTGAAAGGCGAACCATTGCCCGGTACGGCCGATGCCGGTCTGGATCTCGTCGAGCATCAGCAGCCAGTTGCGCCGGTCGCACAGGCTACGCAGGGCTTTGAGATACCCGGTCGGCGCCAGTTGCACACCGCTTTCGCCCTGAATCGGCTCCATCAGCACCGCCACGATGCGTTGCCCATAGACCTGGTGAGCTTTATCCAGCGCCGCGAGATCGCCAAACGGCACCTTGAGAAAATCCCCCGGCAACGGGTGAAATCCCAGGCGCACCGCCGGGCCGTCACTGGCGGACAGCGTGCCAAGGGTGCGGCCGTGAAAGGCGTTTTCCATCACCACCACCAGCGGCTGCTCGACCCCTTTGTGCCAACCGTACAAGCGCGCCAGCTTCAGTGCGGTTTCATTGGCTTCGGCACCCGAGTTGTTGAAGAACACCCGCTCCAGGCCGGACAGTGCGGTGAGCTTTTCCGCCAGCCGTTGCTGCCAGTCGATGCTGTACAGGTTCGACGTGTGCAGCAACAGACCCGCCTGTTCAGTGATCGCGCTGACCACCCGCGGGTGCGAGTGGCCGACATTGGTCACGGCCACGCCCGCCACCGCATCCAGATACTCACGGCCGGCCTGGTCCCACAGGCGGGTGCCCAGTCCCTTGGCAAAACTCAAGGCCAGTGGTTGATAAGTGCTCATCAGGTGGGTAGCGGTCATGGCATCAAGCTCCATCAGGTGTTGGTTTTTTTGCAGTATCGTTAGCCACCCGAGCTGGATAAACGCTGTATAACTTCAATCATTTTAAAGCTGAGCTTGATAATGGATTTATTCCTGGCGATGTCGGTTTACGTGAGCGTGGTCGAGTCCGGCAGCATGACCGCCGCCGCCCGGCAGTGCAGCCTGTCGACCACCATGGTGGGCAATCACTTGCGCGCCCTGGAGCAACGCCTCGGGGTCAGCCTGATCAATCGCACCACCCGCCGCCAACGCCTGACCGAGTTCGGCGCGGCCTATTACGAGCGCTGCCTGGAGGTGCTGGGCCTGGTCCAGGAGAGCGAACGGCTCGCCGAACAGGTCCAGGGCGAACCCAAGGGCCTCTTGCGCATTACCGCCCCGCCCAGCTTCGGTTCGGAGTGCCTGGCACCCGCCATGCACCTGTTCACCCAGCAATACCCGGAAATCCGCGTGGATGTGGTGCTGAGCAACCAGGTGGTGGACCTGATCGACAACAGCGTCCACGCCGCCATTCGCCTGGGCACGCCAGAGCCGTCGGGGCTTATCGCCCGGCCGCTGCAGGATTTCACCCTGACTATCTGCGCGGCACCCTCGTACCTGAAACGACGGGGCGTGCCCGCCCTTCCCGCCGACTTGAGCCACCACGCTTGCCTGGCCTACGCCTATCCCGCGGGCGATGAATGGAGTTCGATGGGAAAACAATGGCTGTTGACCGGCCCTGAAGGCGAGGTGCAGGTGCCGATCAGCGGCCCGATGGTGATCAACAGCGCACCGGGGCTGCTCCAGGCCGCCCGGGCCGGCATGGGTATCGTCATGCTGCCCGACGCCCTGGTGCATCAGGACCTGCGTGAAGGCAAGCTGGTCGCGCTGCTGCAGGATTACCAACTGCCGAGGCGGCCGATGAACCTGGTCTACGCGCCAGACCGCTACCGCTTGCCGAAGCTGCGCAGTTTTGTCGAATTCGCCTTGCAGATGTGGGGCAAGCGGAGTGGTTGATCAGTCGCCTTTAGAGGCTAATGCCAGTCAGTTAAGCGAACGCCGACCTTTGTGGAGCAGCCGGTCGACACTCGAGTGCTCGCGATGGACGTTAACGATAACGCGTATTGCCTGATTAAACGCGCGGCCCTTGAGTTCATCGCGAGCACGCTCGCGCCTACACATGCGACTCCATCTCCTTAACTGACTGGCATTGGGCCTACAGGCCTGCCTTCACCAACACCGGCTTGTGCGAATAACGCTCGGGGTACAACTGTTTGAGTTGCGCCACTTTCGGCAGGTCGTTGATCACGATGTAGGGATACGTCGGGTGCTCTGTCAGGAAGTCCTGATGGTAATCCTCCGCCGGATAGAAACCGTTGTAGGTTTCCAACGTGGTCACGATCGGCTTGCTGAACGCACGGGCCGCGTCCAGTTGGGCGATGTAGGCCTGGGCGACGGTTCGTTGTTCCGTGCTTTGCGCAAAAATGGCCGAACGGTACTGGGTGCCGGTGTCCGGCCCCTGGCGGTTCAGTTCGGTGGGGTTGTGGGCCACCGAAAAGTAGATTTGCAGCAAACTGCCGTAGCTCACCTGAGTGGGATCGAAGGTCACTTTCACCGCTTCGGCGTGACCGGTGTCGCCCTCGCTGACGCGCTCGTAGCTCGCGCTGTCAGCCGTACCGCCGGCATAACCGGAGACGGCACTCTGCACGCCTTTGACATGCTGGAACACCCCTTGTACCCCCCAGAAGCAACCACCGGCGAACACCGCGGTTTCGCTGCCAGTCTTGGGGGACTCATCAAGGGCGGGGGGCGCGATGATGACCGCGTCTTCAGCCACGCCGAAGGAAAACCCCAGGCATTGACCGACGACGCCGGCAAACGCCAGCCCCAGCAGGGTTTGACGCCAGCTGAATCGGGTTCTCATGGTGTCCACTCCTCAATGCTGAAAATACAAAAGCCGTGTTCAACCGAAGGTAAAGGCATAGGCCGAGACGCCGGGGTCGAGGAATTCGATGCTGAATGTGCGCTCTGCGACATCGCCGGGTTGACGCACCAACTGGTACAACCGTTGTTCGGTCACGCTGCCACTGCCATCCGGGGCGACATCCATGCCGTGAGCATCACCCGGCGCCTGGCCGTCGACCGTGACTTTGAAGCGCACCGGCTTGCCCTCCACGCCAGGTCCCAGCACCAGGTGCAGGTCTCGGGCATGGAAGCGGTAGACAATACGGCTGCCCGCAGCCGCCGAGGTGGCATGCTCGGCGCCAACGTTCCATTGCCCGTCCAGTGCCCAGTCGTTGAGCGCCAACAGCGCCGGCACCTTGTAGTCGGCTACCGCGTCGGGCGTCAGGCTCGCTGCGGGTACGAAATGCGCCAGGCGCTGATAGCCCACATAGGTTTCCGGTGACTTCACTTCACTCATCCGCGCCTCCCGCTGCATCCCTTGGGCACTGACGCTGATCAAGCCATCGGGCACCGTCGAAGCGCCGGCTTCGCGCAACAATTGTTGAATCACCCGCTCCGATTCGGCGTAGTTGCCCTCACCAAAATGGTGGTAACGAATGCGTCCCTGGGCGTCGGCAAAGTAATGAGCCGGCCAGTACTGGTTGTTGAAGGCCCGCCAGATCGTGTAATCGTTGTCGAGGGCCACCGGATAGTTGATGCCCAGTTTCTTCATGGCCCGGGTCACGTTATCGACGTCACGCTCGAAGGCGAATTCCGGTGCGTGCACACCGATCACCACCAGCCCCTGATCGCGGTACTTCTCAGCCCAGGCTTTGACGTACGGCAAGGTGCGCAGGCAGTTGATGCAGGAGTAGGTCCAGAAATCCACCAGTACCACTTTGCCCTTCAACGCCTGCGTGGACAGTGGCGGTGAGTTGAGCCACTGCACGGCACCGTCGAGGGACGGCAGCGGGCCTTCAATCGGCAAGGTGGTCGCGCCAGTGGCGGTCCTCTTCATCGCGCCACCGGCGGCCATCATCCTGGCGCCCGGTTGATCGCTGGCGGTCGGCAACTGCGCCATCATCGCCCCGCTGCCACCGGGTGACTGGCTGGCCAGTCGGGTGACCAACGCCTGTTCAAGGCCTCCCGTCGACGCGGTCGACAGCCGCGCCAGGACCCCGGTATCCAGGCCCAGCGCAATGGCAGCTACACCGGCGAGCATCGCTGCGCCCAGCCCCCGGCGCAGCCATTCACCGGCACCGATCGAGCGCTTCATCGCCGCGTACACTTTACCGCCCAGCAACAGGGCGACCGCCAGGGAGGTGGCGGCGCCCAAGGCGTACGCCAACAGCAGCAAGGTGCTGCCGATGTTGGCCCCTTGCAGTGCCGCGCCGGTCAACACCAGCCCGAGGATGGGGCCTGCGCACGGTGCCCAGAGCAGGCCCGTGGCGACTCCGATCAGCAACGAAGCGCCGGGACGCGGCCGGGCATCGGCGCCGGCCGCCTGCGACAGGCGACTGCCGGCGGCCACCAATGGGCGCGTCCAGCGTTCGGCCAGGCTTGGCAGCAGCAACGCCAGCCCGAACAGTGCTACGAACAGCAACGCGAGCCAGCGACCGTACTGATTGAGTTGCACCACCCAGGCGCCGCCCACCGCGGCCAATGAGGCGACGAGCGCGAAGGTCAGCGCCATCCCCAGCAACAGTGGCAAGCCACTCTTGATGAACGGCTGCCCGGTGCGAGCGAAGACAAAGGGCAGTACCGGCAGAATGCATGGGCTGACGATCGTCAGCACACCACCGAGATAAGCGAGAACCAACAGCCACATAGTGATGACCTGCCTGCAAGTAAGAGAAGAACCTGAGCATGGGATCAGGCCGCCAGTGGTTCGAAGGTCAGCGCCAGGCCGTTCATGCAATAGCGCAGACCGGTCGGCGGTGGCCCATCGTTGAATACATGGCCCAGGTGCCCGCCGCAGCGTCGACAGTGAACCTCATCGCGCACCATCCCGTAGGAACGATCCTGGCGCGTGGCCACGGCGTTGGGCAGGGGCGCCCAGAAACTCGGCCAGCCGGTGTGGCTGTCAAACCGGGTGCTCGATGAAAACAGTGGCAGCGCACAACCGGCGCAGGCAAAGGTGCCGTCGCGATGTTCGTTGTTCAGCGCGCTGCTGTAGGCACGCTCGGTGCCCTCCTCGCGCAGGATCTCGTACTGTTCGGCGCTGAGCATGGCGCGCCATTGGGCCTCGGTGTGGTTGACCTCGAAGGTTTCGCCCGCGCTCGCCTCGCTGATCAGTGCCGTGGGGGCCAGTAGCCTTGGCAGGGCACCGAGCGCCAACCCCGCAACACCCAGGCCAGCGCCTGCCAGAAGAATCTGTCGCCGTGAATACATGGCCCTCTCCCTTATTTCGCCGTAGGTTTCATGGAACACAGCCTAGGCTTGAGGTGATCGCCAAATCCTCACGTGGAGTTAAACAATTCGTGATAACTCCCCCGTGGGAAAACCCGCACAATGGTTGCACCACGCAACAGGATCCAACCCCTATGGACCAGCCCAAACGCGTTCTGGTGGTCGAGGACGACACCCACATCGCCGACCTGATCTGCCTGCACCTGCGCGACGAGCAGTTCGAGGTGGTGCACAGCGCCGATGGCAACCAAGGCTTGCGCCTGCTGGAGCAAGGCAATTGGGACGCGCTGATCCTCGACCTGATGCTGCCCGGCACGGACGGCCTGGAAATCTGCCGCCGCGCCCGCGCCATGGCCCGCTACACCCCGATCATCATCACCAGCGCCCGCTCCAGCGAAGTGCATCGCATCCTCGGCCTGGAGCTGGGGGCCGACGATTACCTGGCCAAGCCGTTTTCGATGCTGGAGCTGGTGGCACGGGTCAAGGCCTTGCTGCGGCGGGTCGACGCCATGGCCCGCAACCTGAAGATGGACGCCGGCAGCTTGACCTGCGACGGCTTGTTCATCGACCCGATCACCCGTGAAGTGTCCCTGGAGGGCAAGCGCCTGGACCTGACGCCCCGCGAGTTCGACCTGCTGTACTTCTTCGCCCGCCAGCCGGGCAAAGTGTTCTCGCGCATGGACCTGCTCAACGCCGTATGGGGTTACAGCCACGAAGGCTACGAGCACACGGTCAACACCCACATCAATCGGTTGCGGGCCAAGATCGAAGCCGATCCGGCGCAACCGGTGCGCATCCTTACGGTGTGGGGCCGAGGCTATAAGTTCGCCACGGCGCAGGAGTCGCCATGAGACTGACCCTCAGCCAGCGCCTGTCGGCGGTGTTCGCCCTGTTGCTACTGGTGTGCAGTGGCACCTCGGTGTGGATGCAGGTGCGTTCCAACACCATGCATGAGCTGGAGGTGGTGCAGGGCTTGTCCCGCGACCTGGCCCGGCACATCGCACGCGACACCCAGTTGATGGACGCCAACGGCCTGAAACCCGAGGCCCTGCGCATGCTGTTCAGCCAGCTGATGCTGGTCAACCCGAGTGTCGAGGTGTACCTGCTCGACAATCAGGGCCGGGTGGTCGGCAATGCCGCGCCCGAAGGTCATCTGCGCCGCGAGCAGGTCGACCTGGCCCCCGTGCAGCGCTTGCTGAACGACGAACCGCTGCCGATTCTCGGCGACGATCCGCGCAGCCTCCAGGGACGCAAGGTGTTCAGCGCCGCGCCGCTCAAGGTCAACGGCCAGCAGGCCGGCTATCTCTACGTGGTACTGCTCAGCGAAGAACACGACCGCCTCGCCGAGCGCGGCGCCACCAGCGCGGCGTTGAACACCGCCTTGTGGTCGATCGACATGGTGGCCTTGCTGTGCCTGATTGCCGGCCTCACCGCCTTCACCCTGATCACCCGGCCGCTGCGACAGCTGACCGATACGGTGGCGCATTTCGACATCGACGGCGCCCCCGCCGCACCGCCACTGCCCACCCCTTCGGATAAGCCGGACAGCCTCGCCGGCCAGGACGAAATCGCCACCCTGGATGCGGCTTTCCGGCAGATGCAAAAGCGCCTGGGCGAACAATGGCGCTCCTTGACCCGCCAGGACCAGGAGCGTCGCGAACTGGTGGCCAACATCTCCCACGACCTGCGCACCCCCTTGGCCTCGCTGCATGGCTACCTGGAAACCCTGTCACTCAAAGACGCCAGCCTGACCCCGGACGAGCGCCGTCGCTACCTGGGCATCGCCCTGGATCAGAGCCGCAAAGTGGGCGGCCTGGCGCAATCGCTGCTAGAGCTGGTGCGCCTGGAACACGGGTTCGTGCAACCGGTGCTGGAGCGCTTCTCGCTGACCGATCTGGTGCAGGATATCTTCCAGAAATTCGAATTGGCCGCCGAAGCCCGGCAAGTGCATCTCAAGGCCAGCTTCGCACCGAAGGTGTCCGGGGTATGGGCTGACCTGGGGTTGATCGAGCGGGTGCTAACCAACCTGTTCGACAACGCACTGCGTCATACACCCATCGGCGGAATGGTCGAGATCAGGCTCGTGCCACAGGGCGGTTTTGTCGAGATCACGGTCAGTGACAGCGGCCCTGGGATCGCGGCCGAACTGCGCGACGGGTTGTTCCTGCGCCCGTTCAACATCGGTGGCGCACGGCGCGATGGCGGATTGGGATTACGCATCGTGCAGCGGATCCTGGAGTTGCATGGTCGCGAGATCCGCTTGCTGGATGTCCCGGGGCAAGGGGCAACCTTCTGCTTTTCGCTGCCGGTGGACGAAGACACCGCGACCACCCTGGCGGTGCGCTCAATGAACCTGAACAGCCCGGGCAAAACCTGATCCTGGCTTAACAAAAGCGGGCCTTGTGGCGTAATGTTTGACCGTTCATGGGGTCCCATCGAGCAACGGACGGCCCTGATCGTCTGTTGGTCCGTGACAACGGCGCAGCGGTCCAATAGATTAAGCGCCCCCGAAAACACCGATGCTGTTCTCGGCTCACATCCTGTTTAAAGAAGTAGTGAAATTTCAATGTCAGATTCCAACACCGCTGAATCCGTAGTCACCTTGTCGTCCAAAGCGGAATACGAAAACTCCATCAATCTTTCACAACACGTGCCGCAGGCCAAAACCATCAGCGAGATGGTCCTGGACGCCTTCCACACCTCGAAGGAAAGCGACCAGATTCGCGAACTGCGCGCCGCCATCCGCCAGGCGCACGACAGCTTCGACGACGATAAGGCCTACGAGCTGATGGGCCAGCTCAAGCAACTCAAGGACGCCGAAGCCGCCGACATCGCTGCCCTGGAAGACCTGAGCAGCAAGTTCCCGATCAGCCGCATCCTGTCCAGCTTCAAGGACGACCCGAGCTTCCAGGAGCTGGTCTACGGCCTGGCCCTCAAAGTCCTGAACCAGACCCACCAGGCCATCAGCAACCCAAGCGGCGGTAAAGGCAAGGCCGCGCGCACCAAGAAAGAAGCCGAAGTGTTCAGCATCAGCAAGGACGGCATCACCGTCACCCTGCCCCTGCGCACCCCACGCTCCAAACCCAACGTCGATCGCGAAGCCTTCGAATTCCTGGGCTTCACCTTCGTCGGCGAAGGCGATGAGGCAGAGCTGGAAAACGAAACCTTCATCGACACCAGCGACACCGAACAACCGGCCACCCGCAAAGCCATCATCACCGCCCTGCAACAGCAGACCGCGTTTGAGGGCTACGGCATCGTTCAGCAGTAAGCGGCAACGAAGGCACCGCTGAAACATCTCATTAGCCCCGCACTTCTCCCAAAGGCGGGGCTTTTTTGCTTGGCTTTGGCTTTGGCTTTTGATCTTGATCTTGATCCACCCGCCCCATCGGCAGGCTGAGCGCAGGTATTCATCCGGGGATTGGCGCGCAGCGCCGTTCGACGCAGTCGAACTCATTGCATGGAGGTCGTCGCGAAGCAGACCGGAGGGCAATGCCCCCGGATGGATGCCGGAGCGAAGGAACCCCGAGCCTCGGCGAGGGGCCGGACGCTCGGGGCGAAGCGTTTTTTTGCTTACTTTTTTTAGGCGCTTGTAAAAAAAGTGAGTCGCCGTCAGGCGAAACCATAAGTCGCCATGACCGCAGCAACGGATATGTACACCGCACCTGCAAGAGAATGGTTGGCTGTCAGGCCGCCTTCGCGGGCATACCTACGCAAGAGAATGGCCGGCTGTCAGGCCGCCTTCGCGGACATACCTACGCAAGAGAATGGCCGGCTGTCAGGCCCCCTTCGCGGGCAAGCCCGCTCCCACCCAATCAGTGGCCCCATGTAAGCCTGCATACGATCCCGGCTTGCATGCCGTCAACGCAGACCAGCCAACGCCCACAAACACACCCCCATAAAAAACCCCGCTCTTCTCTCGAAGGCGGGGCTTTTCAACAGCGTCCGGCGCTCAAGGCGCGTAAGTCAGCAACAACTCACTCGGCACCTTGAAGTCCAGCGACATCATCACGCTCAGGGCCGTGATGGTGAAGATCGAGAACACAAACAGCTTGCGCGCCCAGACCGTGTCATCCACCGCCTTGTAGCCCGTCCAGGCCATGTACAACCAGTACATGCCCATGGCCGCCGCAACCGCGAGATAACTCATCCCGGCATAGCCACTGAACGTCAGCATCAAGGTCGCCACCAGGAACGCCAGGATGTAGAGCAGGATGTGCTTCTTGGCCACCTGGATCCCACGTTTCACTGGCAACACCGGAATCGATGCGGCCAGGTAATCGTTGAAACGGAAAATCGCGATGGCGTAGGAATGCGGCATCTGCCACAGACTGAACATCACCAGCAGGGTCAGCGCGGCCATGTCGAAGCTGTTGCTCACGGCCACGTAACCGATCACCGGCGGCATCGCCCCCGACAGACTGCCCACCAGCGTGCCGTGAACCGACTTGCGCTTGAGGTACAGGCTGTAGAAGCCGACGTAGATGACAAAGCCGATGACGGCAAACAGCGCGGCCAACGGATTGGCCACCGTGTACAACAGCGCAACGCCGACGACACCCAGGACGGTCGCATAGGCCAGGGCCAGTTTCAGGGAGATCAAGCCCTGGACCAGCGCCCGGTTCTTGGTGCGCTCCATCTTCAGGTCGATGTCGCGGTCGATGCAGTTGTTGAACACGCAACCGGACGCCACGACCAGGGACGTGCCGATCATGGCCGCCAGGAAAACAGCCAGATCGACATGCCCTTTCGAGGCCAGGAAAAACCCGCCTGCCACAGAAAGCACGTTACCGAAAATGATCCCCGGTTTGGTGATTTGGATAAAGTGCTTGAGCGACATCGGGTCTACCTCACTTCGCCATCATGAAGGTGTGGATGCTGAACATGATCCACAGCGACAGACCCACCAGGAGGACGATCACCAGCGCGGCAAACACAAACGCAATCACGTTGTTGCGCTGCGCGGCCGAACGGTCCAGGTGGAGGAAGTACACCAGGTGCACCAGCACCTGGATGATCGCGAACGCCAGGACGATCCACAGGGTGATCGACTTCGGCAGCGATGGGTACATCACCAGGCCGAACGGGATGACCGTCAGGATCACCGACAGGATAAAGCCGATGGCGTAGGACTTGACGCTGCCGTGGCCGGCTTCGTCGTGGCCATTGTGGGAATGTGATGCGTTAGCCATTTACATAGTCCCCATCAGATAAACAACCGTGAATACGCAGATCCACACCACGTCCAGGAAGTGCCAGAACAGGCTCAGGCAGCTCAGACGGGTCTTGTTGGTCGCCGTCAGGCCGTTCTTCTGCACCTGGTACATCATGATCGCCATCCAGATCAGACCGCTGGTCACGTGCAGACCGTGGGTACCGACCAGGGTGAAGAACCCGGACAGGAAGCCTGAGCGGCTAGGGCCGAAGCCTTCGGAGATCAGCAGGTGGAACTCGTTGATCTCCATGGCGATAAAGCCGGCACCGAACATGAAGGTCATGGCCAGCCAGCCCAGCACCTGATTCTTCTTGCCCTTGAACAACGCCAGCATGGCGAAGCCGTAGGTGATCGAGCTGAACAACAGCAGAGCGGTTTCGCCCAGCACGTAAGGCAGTTCGAAGATGTCGTGGCCCGACGGGCCACCGGCAACGTTGTTTACCAGTACGGCGTACACCGCGAAGATCGATGCAAACAGAATGCAGTCGGTCATCAGGTAGAGCCAGAAACCGTATACGGTCATCTCGCCCGAATCGTGGTGATGGTCATCGTGCCCATGGTCATGGGCGTGTCCAACATTGGTCACTAAGTTCGACATGGTTTAAGCCTGTTCCAACGAGGTTTCAACACGGGTGGCGGTGGCTGGAACTTTCCCGGCCGCTACCAGACGCTTGTGCTGCTCGGCTTCGATGCGTTCGATTGTCTCTACCGGCACCATGTAGCCCTGGTCATCACGGGCAGCGTGGATCACGAAGTACACCACGGTGCCGACCAGACCGAAGGCGGCCAGCCACCAGATGTGCCAGATCATCGCGAAACCGAATACGGTCAACAGTGCGCCCATGACCACACCGGTCGCGGTGTTGTTGGGCATGTGGATCGGTTCGTACCGGGCCGGAGCCTTGTACGCGGTACCGTTTTCCTTGGCTTCGGTGAACGGGTCGATGCTTTCGGCTTTCGGCAGTACGGCAAAGTTGTAGAACGGTGGTGGCGACGAGGTCGACCATTCCAGCGTATGGGCGTTCCACGGGTCGCCGTGTTCGCACATGTTCTCTGGCTTTTTGCGGTCACGCACGCTGACGTAGAGCTGGATCAGCTGGCAGGCGATACCGACGGCGATCATCACCGCACCGAACATGGCCACGTACAGGTAAGGCACCCACTCAGGGTTGGTGGTGGCGTTCAGACGACGGGTCATGCCCATGAAGCCCAGTGCATAGAGCGGCATGAACGCGACGAAGAAGCCCGAGATCCAGAACCAGAACGCTGCCTTGCCCCAGCCTTCGTGCAGCTTGAAGCCGAACGCTTTCGGGAAGTAGAAGCCGAAGCCGGCGATGTAACCGAACACAGCGCCGCCGATGATCACGTTATGGAAGTGCGCGATCACGAACAGGCTGTTGTGCAGGACGAAGTCAGCACCCGGGATGGCCAGCAGTACGCCGGTCATGCCGCCGATGGCGAAGGTCACCATGAAGCCCAGGGTCCACAGCACTTGGCTGGTGAACTGCAGGCGGCCACGGTAGATGGTGAACAGCCAGTTGAATAGCTTCACCCCCGTCGGGATCGAAATCAGCATCGTCGCCAGGCCGAAGAAGGCGTTGACGCTGGCCCCCGAGCCCATGGTGAAGAAGTGGTGCAGCCACACCATGAAGCCCAGCACCGAGATCGCGCCACTGGCGTAGATCATCGAGTGATGGCCGAACAGTTTCTTGCCGGTGAAGGTCGAAATGACTTCGGAGAAAATGCCGAACGCCGGCAGGATCAGTATGTACACCTCGGGGTGACCCCAGGCCCAGAACAGGTTGACGTACATCATCGGATTACCACCAAGTTCATTGGTGAAAATGTGGAAATCCATGTAACGGTCAAGCGTCAGCAGTGCCAGGGTAGCGGTCAGGATCGGGAACGAAGCCACGATCAGGACGTTGGCCCAGGTGCAGGTCCAGGTGAAGATCGGCATGTCCATCAGCTTCATGCCCGGGGTACGCATTTTCAGCACGGTGGCCAGGAAGTTGACCCCCGTCAGCGTCGTCCCGAGTCCCGATAGCTGTAGCGCCCAGATGTAGTAGTCCATCCCCACGCCCGGACTGTATTGCAGGCCCGACAGCGGCGGATAGGCAACCCAGCCGGTCTTGGCGAATTCGCCAACGCCCAGGGACAGGTTGATCAGTACCACGCCGGACACCAGCAACCAGAAGCTCAGGGAGTTCAGGAACGGGAAGGCAACGTCACGCGCGCCGATCTGCAGCGGCACTGCCAGGTTCATCAGGCCGGTGAAGAATGGCATCGCCATGAAGATGATCATGATCACACCGTGAGCAGTGAAGATCTGGTCATAGTGTTCAGGTGGCAGGTAGCCAGGCGAACCCTCGGTGGCCATGGCCAACTGGGTACGCATCATGATGGCGTCGGCAAAACCGCGCAGCAGCATGACCATGGCGACGATGATGTACATCACGCCGATTTTCTTGTGGTCGACCGAAGTCAGCCACTCGGTCCACAGGTAAGTCCACTTCTTGAAGTAGGTGATTGCAGCGAACAGCGCCAGACCACCGAGCGCGATCATGGCGATGGTCACCATCACGATCGGCTCGTGGAACGGAACCGCTTCCCAACTTAATTTACCAAACATCGTTTACTCCTCTGCCCCGGCAGCTGAATGCGCGTTCATGTCCGATCCTTGCGTCGCGGCCACTTCTTTCTCTTTCTTCTCGTGCTTCAGCGGCTTGCCCGGTTTCATGCCTTCGTACTTGTCGACGATGATCTGGAACAGGTCTGGCGTGACCGAGGAGTAGAGCTCGACTGGGTTGTTCTGGCTTGGCTTGGAAAGGGCTGCGTATTCAGCTTGTTCAAGCTGTTTAGGTGCCTTTTTGACTTCACTGACCCAGGCGTCGAAATCTTCCTGAGTCGTTGCGATCGCTTTGAATTTCATGCCGGTGAAGCCCGCGCCGCTGTAGTTGGCGGAGATACCGTCGAGCTCAGCGTTCTGGTTGGCAATCAGGTGCAGCTTGGTCTGCATGCCGGCCATCGCGTAGATCTGGCCACCCAGGCCCGGGATGAAGAACGAGTTCATCACGGTGTCCGAAGTCACCTTGAAATTGATCGGGGTGTGGGCCGGGAACACGATCTTGTTGACCGTGGCGATGCCTTGTTCCGGGTAGATGAACAACCACTTCCAGTCCATGGCGACCACTTCGATGGTGATCGGCTTGACGTCCGATTCCAGCGGGCGGTACGGGTCCAGGGCGTGGGTCGACTTGTAGGTGACGTAACCCAGGGCGATGATGATCAGCACCGGTACGGTCCACACGGCGATTTCGATCTTGGTGGAGTGGTTCCACTTCGGCGCGTAGTCGGCCTTGGTGTTCGAGGCGCGGTATTTCCAGGCGAAGGCGAAGGTCATGATGATGACCGGCACAACGACCAGCAGCATCAACAGCGTGGCGGTGATGATCAGGTTTCGCTCATCCAGGCCAACCTGGCCCTTGGGATCGAGCAAGGTCATGTTGCAGCCTCCCAGCAACAGCGTGCCGAGCAGCGGCACTAGGCCTAGTAATCTGGGGTACCTGTTTTTACTCATCTCACGACCTCTAAAGCAGCTTGCGCAATGCAGTTGGGTTTTGATCGCCAACACTTCACCCTGCCAAGGGTTGGCATTTTTCTTGGATTGAATAAGGGCCTGCCCGTCGCGCTTACATGGCGATCGACACATCCTGGGCTAGCGTTGAGTTCTTATTCGAATTCGTGGTCAAAGGCCTAGTTACAGACCAATTCCATTTGGTGCGGATACTTGGAAGGCGCCGACACCCGGGGTCGCATGAAGCCTTGAAACGGCTCCTCGACCACCCTTCTCTGCTCAGGGGTGAGCAGTGCCGGAATTTCAGTGCGGGCGATTGTAGATATGTAACGTTTTATAAACCATGTCTCATCTCGAAATAATTTTTATCGGATACGGCAACAATCATTAACGAATCCTGTAAAGATTGCCGATCTTATCGCGATTAATTCTCAACAAGAACCCCAAAAAAAGTAGGCCTACTGCCAGCAATTCAGACCGCTTAGCGACTGTCCCGGGTATCCCCCGACTCGCCAAAGCCCCCTTTTCACAAGGCCTGCGGCCATTCACCCAAGCCTGTTAAAACTGCCCGCTGCACAGTCTCGTGGGGGTTCAGTTACCGTGCTTGCCCGGGCTAATTCTTTGTATCTTTCAATGACTAAACGCAATTTTTGAAATGCCTTGCCACACCAAAGCTGTGACAACATGTCGCACATGCGCCGCACCCTTCTTTGCCCCACATCACGATGCCTCTACCGGGTGACTGAAATGCAAAACGCCCCGGCCTCTTGCGAGGACCGGGGCGTTTTCAATGGCTACTCCGCCGGGGTGGCGAGCGCCTTCAGTTCAGGTGCTTGCGGTTGCGCGAGACCAGCAACGGCACCAGTACCGCCGTCAACACGAAGGCCACCAGGGCCCACTGCGCCAGCGACAGACCCAGGACCGGTGGGTATGGCGTAGCGCAGAAACCGTCGACCTGGAACACCAACGGGAAGATCTTGGCCAGCGGCAAACCGTCAACGATCGGCTGCAGCACATCGATGCCGCAGCTGACGGCCGGGTAGAACTGGGTATAGACGTGATGCGCAGCCGTACCCGCGCCGGCCAAGGCAAAGATCACCACCAGCCCTTCAAACACGCTGATCCTACGACGGGTGCGCATGGCCGCCCCGGCGAAGGCACTGATTGCAATCAGCAGCAATGCATAGCGTTGCAGGATGCACAGCGGGCATGGCGCCTCGCCCAGCACAATCTGCATGTACAGGGCACCGCCGATCAGCGCCAGGCAGATCAGCCCCAGCAGCACCAGATAACGCCGCTCACGCGCCAACCGCATCATTTCCTCATTCATTCCGGTTTCCTTCGTCAAACATGCAGGTTGTGTTCGACAGATCCTTGGTCGCCAGGCGCCAGGCCTCTGTCAGGTATCAATGACCGCCAGTCTACACGCAGGCCGCGCCCGTTGAGCACGTCAGGTGTTGGCGGATAATCCGAGGGATTCAGCAGGAGGGAATTAACTGCAGGCGTATTAACAGGGGATTAAACGGTGGGATCTGAGGCGAGGCGAGTGACGCCTTCGCCGGCAAGCCGGCTGCCACAAGCCGGCTTGTCAGAGAGGGCGCCCGTGAGAGCGCCTGAATCGTTACTCCAGCGCCGCTGCCGGCCCGAAGAACTCGTAACGGCTCTGACTTTCTGGCACACCCAAGGCCTTCAGGTGACGCTTGATCGCCGTCATGAAGCCTTTGGGGCCCAGGAAGTACGCGTCCAGGTCTCGTTGCTCTGGCAGCCATTGCCCAAGCGTTTCCTGGCTCAACAACCCGACCCGATGCGCCGCCGGGCTGACGCCGTCATCCTCGGCATAGCAGTAGAAGCGCTTGAGTTGGGGATGACGCTCGGCCAAGCCGTCGATCCAGTCGCGGAAGGCATGCACGCCGCCGTTACGCGCACAGTGGATAAAGTGCACCGGGCGCTCGGTGGCCAGTGCCGCTTCCAGCATGGCCAGGGTCGGGGTGATGCCGACACCGCCGCTGATCAGCACCAGCGGCTTGTCGCTGGCGGTCAGGGTGAAGTCGCCCGCTGGTGGGAACAACTGGATACTGGCACCGACCTGGAACTGGTCGTGCAGGTAGTTCGATGCACGACCACCGTCCTCGCGCTTGACGCTGATGCGGTACTGACCGTGATTACCCAGGGACGACAGTGAATAATTGCGACGGATCTCTTCCCCTTCCAGCACCAGCTTCATGCCGATGTACTGGCCTGGCTCTGCAGCGAGGATCGGCCCTTTGTCAGCAGGTTCGAAGTAGAACGAGGTGATTTCTGCGCTTTCCTCCACACGCTTGGCCAGTGTGAATTCCCGCGCACCGCGCCAGCCACCGACAGCTTCGGCTTTCTGGTCGTAGATCGCGGCTTCGGCACCGATCAGGATGTCGGCCAGTTGACCGTAGGCAGCGCCCCAGGCACTCATCACCTGCGGTGTGGCGATTTCCTCACCCAGCACTTCGGAAATCGCTCGCAGCAGGCAGCTGCCGACGATCGGGTAGTGTTCCGGGAGAATTTGCAGGGCCACGTGCTTGTTGATGATCTTGGCCACCAGATCGCCCAGTTGATCCAGCTGGTCGATGTGCCGTGCATACATCAACACGCCGTTGGCCAGCGCCCGAGGCTGGTCGCCGCTGGCCTGGTGAGCCTGGTTGAACAGTGGTCGCACTTCTGGGTACTCAGAGAGCATCATGCGATAGAAGTGGTTGATAAGGGCTTCGCCGCCGCTTTCGAGCAACGGAACAGTGGATTTGACGATGGCACGATCTTGCGCACTAAGCATAAGGGGTACTCCTGAACGACTGCTTTTCTAATGGATTACCCTTTGGATATCAGTTTTCATGCCAACATTTAAAGCCATACAAATCAATAAGTTAAACAATCTGTAGTCACATCGACACAAGCAGGTTTATAGTCATCCCGACTACATGGAGTCAATATGACTGCAAAATCCTTGCTCACCACGCTGCTGCCGCTGGTCTCTGACCTTTCTCGTGAATTGCCCGAAGGCGAGCGCTACCGACGCCTGCTCGAAGCCATGCGCGCCCTGCTCCCCTGCGATGCTGCTGCCTTGTTGCGCCTGGACGGCGAATGGCTGGTGCCGTTGGCGGTGGATGGCCTGAGCACCGATACCCTGGGGCGACGCTTCAAGGTCAGCGAACACCCGCGCTTTGCCGCGCTGCTCAGCAGCCCCGGCCCGACGCGCTTCGACGCGGACAGCCACCTGCCGGACCCGTACGACGGGCTGGTCGATGGTCTCCATGAGCACCTGGAAGTCCACGACTGCATGGGCTGCCCACTGTTTATCGATGAACGCCCATGGGGCTTGTTGACGCTGGACGCCCTGGACCCGGAACGTTTCGAACCCATCGAACTGGATGCCCTGCAAGCTTTCGCCAGCCTCGCCGCGGCGACCGTCAATGCGGCCGAACGCATCGAACGGCTGGCCAATCGGGTTGAAGACGAACACCAGCGGGCCGAGGTCTATCGCCAGGCCAGCGGGCAGCAGAATCGGGAAATGATCGGCCAGAGCAAGGCCCACAAGCGCTTGGTCGAAGAAATCACTCTGGTCGCAGGCAGCGACCTGACGGTGCTGATCACCGGGGAAACCGGGGTCGGCAAGGAACTGGTGGCCCAGGCCATCCATGCCGCATCACCTCGCGCCGACAAACCGATCATCAGCCTCAACTGCGCCGCCCTGCCCGACACGCTGGTGGAAAGCGAGTTGTTCGGTCATGTGCGCGGGGCCTTCACCGGGGCCACCAGCGACCGGCGCGGCAAGTTCGAACTGGCCAACGGCGGCACACTGTTTCTCGACGAGGTGGGCGAACTGTCACTGACCGTTCAGGCCAAGCTGCTGCGCGTGCTGCAAAGCGGCCAGTTGCAGCGCCTGGGGTCGGACAAGGAGCACCAGGTCGACGTGCGCCTGATCGCCGCGACCAACCGTGACCTGGCGGCCGAAGTGCGCGACGGCCGCTACCGCGCCGACTTCTACCATCGCCTGAGCGTTTATCCGTTGCAGGTCCCGGCGCTGCGTGACCGGGGTCGGGACGTGCTGTTGCTCAGCGGCTACTTCCTTGAGCAGAACCGCTCGCGCATGGGCCTCAACAGCTTGCGCCTGAACAGCGACGCCCAGGCCTCATTGCTGGCCTACAGTTGGCCGGGCAACGTCCGCGAGCTTGAACACCTGATCGGCCGCAGTGCGTTGAAGGCCTTGGGCAGCACCCGGGAACGACCGAAGATTCTGAGCCTCAGCGCGGCGGACCTGGATTTGCCCCACGACACACCCAACGCGCCCGTTGAACCTGCGGCCCACGCGCCACAGCCCCTGACGCAAGACGTCGGCGACCTGCGCCAGGCCACCGAGCACTATCAACGCCAACTGATCGGCGCCAGCCTTGAACGCCACCAGAACAATTGGGCCAGTGCTGCCCGTGAGCTTGGCCTGGACCGGGCGAACCTGGGGCGGATGGCCAAGCGGCTGGGGATGAAGTAACAACAACTGGACAACCTCCTGTGGCGAGGGAGCTCATCGATTGACCTGTTGTGGCTGCCAAGGCTAAAGCCTGCCCCTGATACGTCGATAACCCGGTATCGATAGTGGCTGGCGCTCCTGTGATCGCCCACCACCTTTTTCCACAGAAGGTTTTTATGTCCTCCACCAAAGCCCGCGCAGACTCACTCTCGCTTCTGCTCTTTACCTTGCGCAGCGGCAAGCTGATGGCGATCAACCTGCTGAAAGTCAGTGAAATCATCCCCTGCCCGCCGCTGACCAAGCTGCCGGAGTCCCATCCTCACGTCAAAGGCATCGCCACCTTGCGCGGCACCTCGTTGTCGGTCATTGACCTGAGCCGGGCCATCGGTGAGCGGCCACTGGCGGACCCGGACGGTGGCTGCCTGATCGTCACCGACGTCAGCCGCTCCAAACAGGGCCTGCACGTTCAGGCAGTGAGCAAAATCGTCCATTGCCTGACCACCGACATCCGCCCGCCACCCTACGGTTCCGGCGGCGTGCGCTCGTACATCACCGGGGTGACCTCGGTCGACGGCACGCTGGTGCAGGTGCTCGACATCGAGAAAGTCATCCACGGCATCGCCCCGGCACAGATCGAGATGGCGCCCACCGAGCTGAGCATGGAAGACGCCGAAGTGCTGGGCAACGCGCGTATCCTGGTGGTCGATGACAGCCAGGTGGCGCTGCAACAGTCCGTGCACACGCTGCGCAACCTCGGCCTGCAATGCCACACCGCGCGCAGTGCCAAGGAAGCCATCGACTGCCTGCTGGACCTGCAAGGCACCGCGCAACAGATCAACCTGATTGTCTCGGACATCGAAATGTCGGAGATGGACGGCTATGCCTTCACGCGAACCCTGCGCGAAACCCCGGATTTTTCCCACCTGTACGTCCTGCTGCACACCTCCCTGGACAGCGCGATGAACAGTGAAAAGGCCTGCCTGTCCGGCGCCAACGCCGTGCTGACCAAGTTCTCCTCGCCAGAGCTGACCAAGTGCCTGATCGACGCCGCCAAAGCGGTGGCACAGCAAGGTCACTGAGCCTTGAGCAGGGGGCATTGCCTGTTGATGCCGCGACCTTGCCGGCTCATTGCCGGCCAGTGCCTGGCCTTCGAGGATCACCCTGGCCATCTACCATCGGCGCTGGCCACCCGATCAGCCGGGGTTGCGACTCAGCGCTTACCCATCGAGCGACGGGTGCCTGGAGGCGCTGCGCCCGGAACCTTGGTGTGCCCGTTCTTGGCGCCGTTCTTGTACCACGGCTGATTGCCTTGCTTGGCAGCGGCCAGCTCACCCGGGTTGAACGGGAACTTGAAGGCCGGGATCGCGGCGTTGCTTTCGCTGTCGGCGCTGGAGTCGACGCTGTCTGGCAGGTCAGCCTGGTCGTCAGCCGCAGGCGTTTGTGTCGGGGAATTCATGAAGGCTCCGGGTGTTGCATTGAGGCGGGTCCAGATGACCGGCCGCGAAAGCCGGCAGTATAGCGGGAAGAGCAGCTGCAAGCTTTAAGCTTCAAGTTTCAAGCGCATCTGCTCTGACGTGTCGTTTACGGCTTGAATCTGTCCTCCCTGTCAGTTTGCAGTCACGGTGCTGACCGGATCGAAGGGCTATAACGGGAGCATACTGACCCCTCTTCCGACTCATCTGCTTTGGCGTTCGATGTGATGCCCATCAAAAAAAAACCGCTCCTGCTCCTCGGCACCCTCGTCGTTCTGGTCGCCCTCGGTGCCTGGGCCCTGACCCGACCAGCCAGCACCCGACTCGCCGCCCCGACGGCGATCCCGGTGCGGGTGGCCAGCGTCGTCGAGCGGGATGTGCCGCGCTATGTCAGCGGGATCGGCTCGGTGCTGTCGTTGCACAGCGTGGTGATTCGCCCACAGATCGACGGCATCCTGACCAGGCTGCTGGTCAAGGAAGGTCAATGGGTCAAGGCCGGCGACCTGCTGGCCACCATTGATGATCGCGGGATCCGCGCCAGCCTCGATCAAGCCCGCGCGCAATTGGGGGAAAGTCAGGCCCAGCTGCAAGTGGCGGTGGTCAACCTCCAGCGCTACAAGCTGCTGAGCGTCGATGATGGGGTTTCCAAACAGACATACGATCAGCAACTGGCCTTGGTCAATCAGTTGAAAGCCACCTTGCAGGGCAATCAGGCGGCCATTGATGCCGCACAAGTGCAGCTTTCCTACACGCAGATTCGCTCGCCCGTAACGGGTCGGGTCGGGATTCGCACCGTGGACGAAGGCAATTTCCTGCGCATGAGCGATACCCAGGGCCTGTTCTCGGTGACCCAGATCGATCCGATTGCCGTCGAGTTTTCCCTGCCCCAACACATGCTGCCCACCCTGCAGGGGCTGCTCGGGGCCACGCCGGCGGCCGACGTCCATGCCTATCTGGGCGCCGACACCGATGGCCAGACCGGCGATTTGCTCGGTACAGGACACCTGAGCCTGATCGACAACCAGATCAATGCCAACACCGGCACCCTCCGCGCCAAGGCCGTGTTCAGCAACCCCGGGCAAAAACTCTGGCCCGGGCAGCTGGTGACCATCAAGATCCAGACCGCTTTGGACAAGAATGCCCTGGTAGTACCGCCGACGGTGGTCCAGCGGGGCCTGGAGCAGCATTTCGTGTACCGGATCAAGGGGGACAAGGTCGAATCGGTGTCCGTGCAGATGGTGTATCAGGACAGCGCCCTGAACATTATCAAGGGCGTGCAGGCCGGTGACGTGCTGGTCAGCGACGGCCAGTCGCGACTCAAGCCGGGGGCCAGCGTGCAGATTCTCCGCGACCCGCCCGAACTGACCGGGACCACCGGCACGGAGCAACAGCCATGAAGGTCCGTGGTGGGATCAGCGCTTGGTGCATCGATCACCCGGTGGCCACCGTGCTATTGACCTTCGCCCTGGTGCTGCTGGGCCTGATCGCCTTCCCGCGCCTGCCGATCGCCCCGCTGCCAGAGGCCGAGTTCCCGACCATTCAGGTCAACGCCCAGTTACCCGGTGCCAGCCCGGACACCATGGCCTCGTCCGTAGCGACGCCGCTGGAGGTGCAATTCAGCGCCATCCCCGGCATGACCCAGATGACCTCCAGCAGCGCCCTGGGCTCGACCAACCTGACCCTGCAGTTCACCCTGGAGAAGAGCATCGATACCGCGGCACAGGAAGTCCAGGCGGCGATCAACACCGCCGCCGGCAAGTTACCCAAGGACATGCCGACGCTGCCGACCTGGCGCAAGGTCAATCCGGCCGACAGCCCGGTGCTGATTCTCAGCGTCAGCTCGACGCAAATGCCCGGCACTGAGCTGAGCGACTACGCCGAGACCCTGCTGGCACGCCAACTGAGCCAGGTCGACGGCGTCGGCCAGGTCAACATCACCGGCCAGCAGCGCCCGGCGATTCGGGTACAGGCCTCCGCCGACAAGCTCGCCGCCATCGGCCTGACCCTGGCCGACATTCGCCTGGCCCTTCAGCAAACCAGCCTCAACCTGGCCAAGGGCGCACTGTACGGCGAGTCGAGCATTTCCACGCTGTCGACCAACGATCAACTGTTCCAGCCGGATGAGTACGCCCAACTGATCGTTTCCTACAAAGACGGTGCGCCGGTCCACCTGCGTGACGTGGCCAAGGTGGTCAACGGTTCGGAGGATGCCTACGTGCAGGCCTGGTCCGGCGAGCAACCGGGGGTCAACCTGGTGATTTTCCGGCAACCGGGGGCCAACATCGTCGACACCGTGGACCGGATCCAGGCCGCGTTGCCAGACCTTGAGGGCATGCTCCCGGCGTCGGTGCAGGTCAAGGTACTGATCGACCGGACCCAGACCATCCGCGCCTCGCTGCACGAAGTGGAACTCACCCTGCTGATCGCCATTTTGCTGGTGGTCGCGGTGATGGCGCTGTTCCTGCGCCAGCTGTCGGCGACGCTGATTGTCTGCGCGGTGCTCGCGGTCTCGCTGATCGCCAGCTTCGCCTTGATGTACGTGATGGGCTTCAGCCTCAACAACCTGACGCTGGTGGCAATCGTGATTTCGGTGGGCTTTGTGGTCGACGATGCGATTGTGGTGGTGGAGAACATTCACCGGCACCTGGAAGCCGGCGACAGTATGCGCGAGGCCGCGATCAAGGGGGCCGGCGAGATCGGCTTTACCGTGATCTCGATCAGCGTCTCATTGGTGGCCGCTTTCATTCCGCTGCTGTTCATGGGGGGGGTGGTCGGGCGCCTGTTCAAGGAGTTCGCGCTGACCGCCACGTCCACCATCATGATATCGGTGGTGGTGTCCCTGACCCTGGCACCGACACTGGCCGCCCTGTTCATGCGCGCGCCGACACATGACGCCCACGCCAGACCCGGCGTTGGTGAGCACCTGCTAAGTCTGTACGAGCGGGGGCTGCGCCACGCCCTGGCTCACCAGAAGGTCATGCTGGGTGTCTTCGGCCTGACCCTGAGCATGGCCGTCGCCGGTTATGTCTTTATCCCCAAGGGGTTCTTCCCTGTGCAGGACACCGGATTCGTCCTCGGCACCACCGAAGCCGCCGCTGATATTTCCTACAACGACATGGTGAAAAAACATTTGGCGATGGCCAAAATTGTCGCCGCCGACCCTGCGGTCCAGACGTTTTCCCACTCGGTGGGTGTCTCCGGCAGCAACCAGACCATCGCCAACGGCCGATTCTGGATCGCCCTGAAAAAACGCGCTGACCGTGACGTGTCGGCCAGCCAGTTCATCGACCGGATTCGGCCACAACTGATGACCGTCCCGGGTATCGTGCTGTACCTGCGCGCCGGGCAAGACATCAACTTGAGCTCCGGTCCCAGCCGGGCCCAGTACCAATACGTGCTCAAGAGCAACGACGGCCCGACGCTGAATCTGTGGACCCAGCGCCTGACGGAAAAACTGCGGGGCATCCCGGCATTCCGCGACCTGTCCAACGACCTGCAACTGGGCGGCAGCATCACCCACATCACCATCGACCGGACGGCGGCCGCACGCTTTGGGCTGACCGCCAGCGACGTCGACGAAGCGCTCTACGACGCCTTCGGTCAACGCCAGGTCAACGAGTTCCAGACCCAGATCAACCAGTACAACGTGATTCTCGAACTCGACACCCGGCAACGGGGCAAGGCCGAAAGCCTGGCGTACTTCTACCTGCGCTCGCCCCTGAGCGGCGAGATGGTGCCGCTGTCGGCGCTGGCCCGTTTCGACGCCCCCGGCAGCGGCCCGCTGTCGATTGCCCACGACGGCATGTTCCCGGCGGCCAACCTGTCATTCAACCTGGCCCCCGGCGTAGCCCTGGGCGATGCGGTGATGCTGCTCAATCAGGCGAAAAACGAGATCGGCATGCCGACTTCGGTCAACGGCAACTTCCAGGGCGCGGCCCAGGCGTTCCAGAGTTCGCTGGCCAGCCAGCCCTGGTTGATCCTGGCGGCGCTGGTGGCGGTGTACATCATTCTGGGGGTGCTCTACGAGAGTTTCGTGCACCCGCTGACGATCATCTCGACCCTGCCGTCCGCCGGCCTCGGGGCGCTGATCATGCTATGGATCCTCGGCCAGGACTTCTCGATCATGGCCCTGATCGGCCTGGTACTGCTGATCGGCATCGTCAAGAAGAATGGCATCCTGATGATCGACTTTGCCCTCGACGCCCAGCGCAACGGCGGGCTCGGTCCCGAGGAGGCGATCTACAAGGCCTGCCTGACACGGTTCCGGCCGATCATCATGACCACCCTCGCCGCCCTGCTAGGCGCCCTGCCGCTGATGCTCGGCCACGGAACCGGCGCCGAATTGCGCCAGCCGTTGGGGATTGCCGTGGTCGGCGGGCTGCTGGTCAGCCAGGCGCTGACGCTGTTTACCACGCCGGTCATATACTTGTGGCTTGAGCGGCTGTTTCATCGGCCTACACCAGCGCCCGCGCTGGCGACCACACACTGAGGCGGGCCATGCGCGTTCTGATTATCGAAGACGAAAAAAAAACCGCGGACTACCTGTACCGCGGCCTGACCGAACAGGGCTACACCGTCGACCTCGCCCCCGATGGCGTCGAAGGCCTGCACCTGGCGCTGGAAAGCGATTACGCGGTGATCATCCTCGACGTCATGCTGCCGGGCCTCGACGGGTATGGGGTGCTGCGTGCCCTGCGCGCGCGCAAACAGACCCCGGTGATCATGCTCACCGCCCGTGAGCGCGTGGAAGACCGGATCCGCGGCCTGCGCGAAGGCGCCGACGACTACCTGGGCAAGCCCTTCTCCTTTCTCGAACTGGTCGCCCGCCTGCAAGCCCTGACCCGGCGCAGCGGCGGCCACGAGCCGGTACAAGTGACCATTGCCGACCTGTGGATCGATTTGATCAGCCGCAAGGCCACCCGTGGCGGCACGCGCCTGGACCTGACCGCCAAGGAGTTTTCGTTGCTCAGCGTACTGGCCCGGCGCCAGGGTGAAATCCTTTCGAAAACTTCGATTACCGAGATGGTCTGGGACATCAATTTCGACAGTGATTCCAATGTGGTCGAAGTGGCGATCAAACGCCTGCGGGCGAAAATCGACGGGCCGTTCGAAGAGAAGCTGCTGCACACCATTCGCGGCATGGGCTATGTGCTGGAGAGCCGTCGTGCCTCGTAATTCGATTGCCTTGCGCTTGAGCGCAATGTTCACCCTGGTGGCGGCGCTGGTGTTCCTGTTGATCGGCTGGGCGCTGTACCAACAGGTCGACAAGGGCCTGGGCCTGTTGCCGGAAGCCGAACTGGATGCGCGCTACAGCGTGCTGGAGTCCACGATGGGCCGTTACGGCACACCGGAACATTGGGTCAAGATCAACAACAAGCTCAAGTTGTTGGCCGAAGAAGACAAGCGCATCGACTTCTGGATCATCAGTGGCGACAGCCATTACGAATACGGCGATATCACCCCGCAGATCCGCGCCTTCGCTGCCGGCCCGACGGGCAAGCGCGACCTGAAACTAACGGACCAGCCCTACCCGCTGAAGGTGCTGGTCAGCCAGTTCCCGGCCAAGGACCAACGCCCACCGCTGCGGTTCATGATCGGCATCGACACTCAAACGTTTTACCAGACCCAGCATCACTTGCTCATCGCCCTGATCAGTCTGGCGATCATCGGCGTGCTGCTGGCCTCGACACTGGGTTACTGGGTGGCACGGATCGGCCTCAAGCCGCTGATCAAGTTGTCTCAGGAAGCGCAACGCCTCGCGCCGCCATTGCTGTCGGCGCGGTTGCAACTGTCGCCGTTGCCGCCGGAGCTCGATCAGTTCGTCAGCGCCTTCAATTCGACGCTGGAACGAGTGGAGCAGGCCTACACACGCCTGGAGTCATTCAACGCCGATGTGGCCCACGAACTGCGCTCCCCCCTGACTAACCTGATCGGTCAGACCCAGGTGGCTCTGACGCGCGGACGTTCGGCGGAGCACTACTTCGAAGTGCTGCAATCGAACCTCGAAGAACTGGAGCGGCTACGCTCGATCGTCAACGACATGCTGTTTCTGGCCAGCGCCGACCAAGGCAGCAAGGCCACCAAACTGACCACCACTTCGCTGGCGAGCGAAGTCGCAACCACCCTGGATTACCTGGACTTCATCCTCGAGGACGCCCAGGTTCAGGTGCAGGTCAGCGGCGATGCCCAGGTACAGATCGAAATCGCGCACCTGCGCCGGGCGCTGATCAACCTGCTCAACAACGCTGTGCAACACACCGCCCCCGGCCAGGTCATTCAGGTGCAGATCCAGACCCGTGGACATCAGGTCAGCCTGGGGGTGGCCAACCCCGGCGAGCCGATTGCCAGCGAACACCTGACGCGCCTGTTCGAGCGTTTCTATCGGGTCGATGCCTCACGCAGCAACAGCGGCGCCAACCACGGCCTGGGGCTGGCCATCGTCAAGGCGATTGCGCTGATGCACGGTGGTGATGTGTTTGTGCGCAGTGATGACGGGGTCAATACCTTCGGGATCTATTTGCCGGTGTGACCTCCCCCGATTACCCGTGGCGAGCGAGCTTGCTTGTTGATCGTTCCCACGCAACTCACTGTGCACTATTGCCTTTAGTGCAACAGTCCTTTCTGCAATCCGCTCTGTTTCCCCACGCCCCTGGCCCTTATCGTTGCCCGCACCAAACAGCACTTGCCAAGCAAGAAGGTTTTCCAGATGTCCAACAGTATGGGTATTGCCAGCGCGTTCGTTTTGTCTTCCCTGTTCCTGTCACCGTTCGCCATGGCTGAAGAGTCACAGGCCTTTGTCGCGCACAACGCCGCGCGCGCCGACGCCTTCGACAAGGCCCGGGCCGAGCTGACCGCCAAGGCACAAAACCCTGAGCAAGCCCGTAAAACATCGGCTCTCCAGGCTCAACCACAGGTTGAAAAAGAGAGCTGAGCGACAGCACTTCGACGTTTCCCTCGACACTCTACCCGGCTCTTTCCCGCGTGAAGTTGTCTTAAAAGCCGCTGCTATCAGCGGCTTTTTTTGTTGTGTTTTCACCGTTCCGTGCTTCGTCGCTACTGAATAAGAAACACCGGATTTCAAACAATAACTCCACAGGTTATTGACCCAAGGAGCTGTACCCCACGTGAGCATCACCGCAAAACTCAGTCCACTGTTCATTGCAATTGCCGCAACGATGACCGCCAATGCCCAGGCCTCGGAAGATCCCGATCGCCAAGGCTTCGTTGCGGGTTCAAGCCTGAACCTCAGCGCCCGCAACTACTACATGAACCGCAACCGCCCGCAGCAGACCGACGACAACATCGAGTGGGGCCAGGGGTTCCTCGGCATTTTCGAGTCGGGATACACTCAGGGCACCGTCGGTGTTGGCGTCGACACCCATGCCATGCTCGGGCTCAAGCTCGACGGCGGTGGCGGCACCGACAGCTCCAGCATCCTGCCGGTCAGTGATGGAAACGGCAAAGCCCCCGGCTCATTCTCGACTGGCGGCGCCACCCTGAAAATGCGTGCCCTGGAGACCGAATTCAAAGCCGGTGACCTGTTCCTCAACAACCCAGTGATTGCCGGTGGCATGAGTCGCATGCTGCCGCAGACCTTCCGTGGCGTCAGCCTGAGCAACCACAGCTTCGACGGCTGGCTGATAGAAGGTGGCCAGGCCAGCTTCACCAAGCCTTACAACCAGAGCGGGCACCAACGTATCGGCACCTCCTACGGCAAGCTGGCCGAGGGCGACGAAAGCCAGCACCTGAACTGGGCCGGTGTGGCCTGGAGCAGCGTGCCGGATCTGACCAGCAGCCTCTACGCCTCCGAGCTCAAGGACGTGTGGAACCAGTACTACTACGACCTGGACTACCGCTACGCGCTCAATGAACCGGTCAGCCTCAACCCGGGCCTGCACTACTACCACACCCAGGACACCGGAGATGCGCTGCTGGGTACGATCGACAACAACACCTACAGCCTGCACTTCACCGTCGAGGCAGGTCACCACAGCGTTACCGCTGCTTATCAGCGAGTGAACGGCAACACGCCCTTCGACTACATTGCCCAAGGCGACAGCGTCTACCTCGACAACTCGCAGCAGTACTCCGACTTCAACGGCCCGAACGAACGCTCGTGGAAACTCAAGTACGCCTATGATTTCGCGGGGCTGGGTGTTCCGGGCCTGACCTCGGCGATGTCGTATTCCCGTGGCACCCTGGACCTGACCAAGGTCGACCCGGCCAGCCGGGGCTATGCCAGCTACTACAATGCAGAGGGTAAAAACGCCAAACACTGGGAGCGCGACCTCGACCTGCGGTACGTGGTCCAAGGCGGCAAGGCCAAGGACCTGGCCGTCCGCTTGCAATGGGCGACCAACCGAGGCGGCAACGGCTATGGCGCGCTGGACACCGACACCGATGAGTACCGGGTGATCGTCGATTACCCACTGAACGTTTTCTAGCAAAACCGCTAAAATGGCCAGCCTTTGCGCTGGCCTTTTTCATGCCCGGGATTTATACAGGCGGCCAGGCAAAAACCATCAACAAACTGATATCTGCACCGCCTCCTGACTCGTTCGGGAACTACGCTGATGACGTCTCTCTGCAGAAATCAGAACCATGACCCCAAGCCGCACCGACTTTCATATGACAGGTACTACACGTCGGCCAGAGCTCATGCTGATTCTTGGCAGCTCGCTGACAGTGATCGCCATCCTCGCCATCGTCACCTTCCTGCTGATTCGCGAACACGCCAATGCCATGCAGTCGGCCACCCGCAGTGCGACCAATATCGTCCAGTTGATCGATGCCGATGTGCTGCGTAACGTCGAGCTCTATGACCTGTCACTGCAAGGGTTGATCGCCGCCGCCCAGCGTGACGATCTAAAGCAGGTATCGCCGCAAATTCGCCACCTGGTGCTGTTCGACCGCTCCAGCACCGCGCGCTTCAAGGGCGATCTCCTGCTGCTCGACAGGTATGGCAATGTCATCGCCGACTCCTCACTGGTTGAGCCCAAGCCGGGCAATTTTGCCGACCGCGACTACTTCCTCGCCCACGCCTTCAACAGTGACACCGGGATGTTTATCAGCCGCCCGTTCAAAACCCGCTGCGACTGCGCCGACGCCAATCAGTGGCGCATCAGCTTCAGCCGCCGCATCTCTTCGCCCTCTGGGGATTTTCAGGGCGTGGCGGTCGCCTCCATGCGCCTTGCCTACTTTGACGAACTGTTCAACAGCCTGAACATCGGGACTGACAGCACGCTTAATGTGCTCGACAAGGACGGCATAATGCTGGCGCAAAAACCGATGCTGGAGGATGACAACATCGGCAAGAACTACGGCAGCCGGCCGAACGTCATACGCATCATGCGTGAGGGCAGTGGCAGCTTCAGCAGCGTCTCGAGCATGGATCAGCGCGAGCGCCTGTACACCTTCTCCCGGGTGGGCAACCTGCCGTTGACGGTCAGTGTGGCCTTGTCCATGGATGAGATCTTCGCGTCCTGGAAACGCACCGCCTACGTGATCAGCGGGGCCACCGGCGTGCTCTGTATCGGCTTGATGTGGCTGACGTTGCTGCTGTGTCGCGAGCTGAGACTGCGCCAGCACGCCGAAAGCGAGCTGGCACAGCAGGCGGCCACGGACTCGCTCACCGGCGTCGCCAACCGCCGCACCCTTGACCAGGTGCTGCAACGCGAGTGGGCCCGCGCACAGCGCTCGGGCAAGCCGATGTCGGTGCTGATGATCGATGCCGACCACTTCAAGGCCTTCAACGATCGACATGGCCATCAGGGCGGTGATGATGCGTTACGGGTGCTCGCCAGGGTCATCAATGAGAACATCCGCCGACCGGGTGACCTCGCCGCACGCTACGGCGGCGAAGAGTTTTCGGCGGTGCTGCCCGAAACCGACACCACCGGTGCACTGCGCATTGCCGAGAACATCCGGGCAGCGGTTGAACGCCTGCCACCATTTGAAAACGACGAATCGCTGATGACCGTCAGCATCGGCCTCAGCACCTCCACCGGACATCCGGCGCAAAGCCTGGAAAACCTGCTGTACACGGCCGACAAGGCGCTGTACCAGGCCAAGCGCGCCGGACGCAACCGGGTGATCAGCGCCCAGGCATAGCCCGCGTGCTGATCACGACAAAAGCGCAGGCATAAAAAAGGTTCTTCACGGAATCCCGGGAAACACAGAAACAAGAACGCCGATTTGATTGATGATGTTCGTGCGAGCAAACACATCTAACAAACCGGCGTTCTTATGCGCGATATTAATACTTTCCTTCCTTTTT
>NZ_FYDV01000030.1:0-23559 GCF_900187535.1 Pseudomonas sp. Irchel s3a18
ACGGGTCAGTTGGAAGGTATCAACAATCGAATAAAGGTCATCAAGCGGGTGGCGTACGGTTACCGGGATAGCGAATTCTTTTTCATGAAGATCAAGAGCGTCTTTCCCGGTAATCCGTGAAGAACCATAAAAAAAGGCCACCCGAAGGCAGCCTTTAAAAACTAGAGAGGTTTTTACTTACACAGCCGCAACAGGGCGCATGTAAGAGATCGGTGCAGTGCTGGCGTCTTCGAAGGTCACGACTTCCCAAGCATCTGTCTGCTCAATCAATTTGCGCAGAAGCTGGTTGTTCAGTGCATGGCCCGACTTGAAGCCTTTGAACTCACCAATCAGGCTATTGCCCAGTAGGTAGAGGTCACCAATGGCATCGAGGATCTTGTGCTTCACGAATTCGTCTTCATAGCGAAGGCCGTCTTCGTTCAGTACACCATCAGCGTCGACCACGATGGCGTTTTCAACGCTACCGCCGAGTGCGAGGTTGTGCTTGCGCAGGTACTCGATATCACTCATGAAACCAAAGGTCCGGGCGCGGCTGACTTCTTTTACGAACGAAGTGCTGGAAAAATCCACGCTGGCACTTTGAGTGCGGTCACGAAACACCGGGTGATCGAAATCGATCTCGAAACTCACTTTGAAACCGTCGAAAGGGACGAAAGTGGCGCGCTTGTCGCCGTCTTCCACTGTCACTTCACGCAGGATCCGGATGAACTTCTTGGCTGCGTCCTGTTCTTCCAGGCCAGCCGATTGAATCAGGAATACGAAAGGTCCAGCGCTACCATCCATGATCGGGACTTCGGACGCGGAGAGCTCGACGTAGGCGTTATCGATGCCCAGGCCAGCCATGGCCGAGAGCAAGTGCTCTACCGTGTCCACTTTGACGTCACCGTTGACCAGTGTCGTCGACATAGTGGTTTCGCCAACGTTTTCCGCGCGAGCAGGAATCTGCACCACAGGGTCAAGGTCAGCACGACAAAACACAATGCCAGTGTCTACAGGCGCAGGCTTGAGGGTCAGGTAAACCTTCTCCCCGGAGTGCAGGCCGACACCTGTGGCACGGATAATATTCTTCAGGGTGCGTTGTTTAATCATGGCATGGGCCGCTTCAGCGCAAATTGCGAACTGGTATCAACAAAGGCTGGCGATAATAGCAGACCAGACCTTTGCTGAACACCAATCACCCTAATACCCCTGATACATTTCATCAATCGGCCTGACGACGCAGGAATGCCGGGATGTCCAGGTAGTCCAGATCGTCTTGCGGATTGAGCTTCGCCGCCGCTGCCGCACCGGCCTGAGCCTGGTTGCGCATCACGGTTGGGCGATCCAGGTCGCGGTAGTTCACCGACGGCATTTCCTGACGTGCGGCATGGGCTGGAGCCGTTGCTGTGGTCATGGAAGTGTGAACGGTGTTGTCGATGACCTTCACAGGTTTCTCGATTTTAGCACCCAGGCCGGTGGCAACCACAGTCACGTGCAGTTCATCGCGCATGTCCGGATCGATAACGGTACCGACCTTGACCATGGCGTGCTCGGAAGCGAAGGCTTCGATGATGCTACCCACGTCGGAGTACTCACCCAGGGACAGGTCAGGACCGGCGGTGATGTTCACCAGGATGCCGCGTGCACCTTGCAGGTTCACGTCTTCGAGCAACGGGTTGCGGATCGCCGCTTCGGTCGCTTCACGCGCACGGTTAGGACCGCTGGCGCAGCCAGTGCCCATCATGGCCATGCCCATTTCGCTCATGACCGTACGTACGTCGGCAAAGTCGACGTTGATCATGCCTGGACGCTTGATGATGTCGGAGATACCGCGAACGGCACCGGCCAGAACGTCGTCAGCCTTGGCGAAAGCCGACAGCAGGCTTGCGTCCTTGCCCAGGATGGTCAGCAGCTTCTCGTTGGGAATGGTGATCAACGAGTCAACGCTTTCGGAGAGCATGCGGATGCCTTCGTCGGCGATCTGCATACGCTTGCGGCCTTCGAACGGGAACGGGCGGGTCACCACCGCAACGGTGAGGATCCCCATTTCCTTGGCCACTTCGGCAATGATCGGAGCCGCACCGGTACCGGTACCGCCGCCCATGCCGGTGGTGATGAACACCATGTTGGTGCCGGCCAGCACTTCAGCAATGCGCTCACGGTCTTCCAGGGCGGCCTGACGACCGACCTCAGGGTTCGCGCCGGCACCCAAGCCTTTGGTCACGCCGGTGCCCAGTTGCAGGATGGTCCGCGCGCCGATGTTTTTCAGCGCCTGGGCATCAGTGTTGGCGCAGATGAACTCAACGCCTTCAATGTTGCTCTTGACCATGTGATTGACAGCGTTGCCGCCGCCACCGCCAACACCGATAACTTTAATAACCGGGCTTGCGGGGATGTTGTCTACGAGTTCGAACATTTTCCCTCTCCTTCATTTCTCTAGTTTTTTCGCCTACTGCGCCTACTGCGTGTTGCGTACCGCTTGAATCTACTGCTTAAAAATTGCCCTGGACCCAGCTTTTGATGCGATCAAGCAACGGGCCCTTGGCCTCTTCGTTGCTGTAGCTGTCGCGGTTGCTGCTGATCCCCGAGAAGGAAATGCCGTCGGACTGCTTTTGCAGGCCGTACATCAGCAAACCAACGCCGGTTGAATAAATCGGGTTACGCACCACATCGTCCAGCCCCTTGACGCCATGGGGCACGCCCAGACGAACCGGCATGTGGAAAATCTCTTCGGCCAGCTCGGTGGCACCTTCCATCTTCGAGGTACCGCCGGTCAGCACGATGCCGGCCGGAATCAGGTCTTCGTAGCCACTGCGACGCAGTTCGGCCTGGATCAGGGTGAACAGTTCGTCGTAACGCGGCTCGACCACTTCGGCCAGGGCCTGGCGGGACAGCTCGCGCGGCGGACGGTCACCGACACTCGGAACCTTGATGGTTTCACCGGCGCCGGCCAGCTTGGCCAGGGCGCAGGCGTAGCGAATCTTGATTTCTTCGGCGTACTGGGTCGGGGTGCGCAACGCCATGGCGATGTCGTTGGTCACCTGGTCACCGGCAATCGGGATCACTGCGGTATGACGAATCGCGCCTTCTGTGAAGATCGCGATGTCGGTGGTACCGCCGCCGATGTCCACCAGGCACACGCCCAGCTCTTTCTCGTCGTCGGTCAGTACCGAGTACGCGGACGCCAGTTGCTCGAGGATGATGTCGTCGATTTCCAGGCCACAGCGACGCACGCACTTTTCAATGTTCTGTGCCGCGTTCACCGCGCAGGTCACCACGTGGACCTTGGCTTCCAGACGCACGCCGGACATGCCCAGCGGCTCACGCACGCCTTCCTGGTTATCGATCACGTAATCCTGCGGCAAGGTGTGCAGTACCCGCTGGTCGGCCGGAATCGCCACGGCCTGGGCGGCGTCGAGGACGCGCTCAAGGTCGGCCGAGCTGACTTCGCGATCACGAATCGCCACGATACCGTGGGAGTTCAGGCTGCGAATGTGATTGCCGGCCACGCCGACGAACGCCGAGTGGATCCGGCAACCGGCCATCAGTTGCGCTTCTTCGATCGCACGCTGGATGGACTGCACGGTGGACTCGATATTCACCACCACGCCCTTCTTCAGGCCGCGGGACGGGTGTGTACCGATCCCGACGATTTCCAGCTGGCCATCGGCCGCGACCTCGCCTACCAGCGCCACCACCTTGGAGGTGCCGATATCCAGACCGACGATCATTTTGCCGCTTTGCACGTTTGCCATGGTCCTGCCTCTTCTCAATTCTTCGCGACGGCGGGTTGGGCCGTCGTGGGCGCTACAGGTTCCCGCCAGCCGACGGCAAGGCCGTTGGCATAACGCAGGTCGATGCGCGCAATGTTCGTAATCTGTTCTTTAAGCGTCTTGTCATAGATGGCAAAGAAGCGGCGCATCTTTTCCACCAGCTTGCCGCGGCCCAACAACAACTCGATCCCCGGTCCCGAACTGCCGGCACCCGTGGTCAGGAACCAGCTGCCGCGTTCACGCAACTCCAGCCGGGCAATCGAAAAACCCAAAGGCCTGAGCATCTGGCTCAACACCTGGTACTGCTGCATCACCTGCTGCTGGGCCCGCTGCGGGCCGAACAACTGTGGCAAATGCTCGTAGTTGGCCAACTCGCGCGGCGTAAACGCCTGGCCCTGGTTGTTCAGCAATGCCTCATCGCCCCAGCGGGCCACGGGCAGTTGTTCTTCCAGGCGAATCACCACCTGGTCCGGCCAGACGCGACGCACTTCGGCGTGGGCGATCCATGGCATCTGCTCGAGCTCGGTGCGCATGCTCGCCAGGTCGATGGTGAAGAAGCTCGCCGCCACGTACGGAGCGATCCGCTGCTGCACCGCTTGCTGGCTGATGTAGCTCAAGTCGCCCTGCACGTTGATCCGGGTGATCGGCCGGTCGGCGTACGGCATCAAGCGTTGTGCGCCTTCGTAGGTACCGAACCCCAGGGCCACCAGCAGCACGGGCCAGAACACGGCTTTGAGAAAAGCGAAATTGGCTTTGGGCAGGCGCACCGACATCGGCTCTTTGGCCACCATTCGGCTGGCACCCCGCGGCACCGGCTTGCGGCCGGGTGCGGGTGGCTGATGACGTAGATGGGCGCCTTGCATGGCCTTAACCTCGCAGCTCTTCGTTGCCGGTAACGCTTGCCGCCAGGATCGCCAACACCAACTGTTGGAAATCCAGGCCTGCTGCCCGTGCCGCCATTGGCACCAGGCTGTGATCGGTCATGCCCGGTGCGGTGTTGACTTCCAGGAACCAGAACTGCCCATCGGCGTCCTGCATCACGTCTGCCCGCCCCCAACCGGCGATGCCCAGCGCCTCACAGGCTTTCGCCGTAAGGTCCATGAGCTCTTGTTCCTTGGCACTGTCGAGGCCACACGGGATCCGGTACTGGGTATCGGAAGCCAGGTACTTGGCGTCGTAGTCATAGAAAGTGTGCGGCGTCCCCAGGGCAATCGGTGGCAACACCTGGTCACGCAGCATGGCGATGGTGAACTCCGGACCTTGAATCCATTGCTCAACCAGAACTTGCGAATCGTAGGCACTGGCCGCTTTCCAGGCGTCGGTCAACTCAGACGCTGATGTCACTTTGGCCATACCGATACTTGAACCTTCATGCGCCGGTTTGACGATCAAAGGGAAGCCCAGTTCCGTCGCCGCCAAAATACAGTCGGCTTCGCTGCTCAATACCGCATGACGTGGCGTCGGAATGCCCAGGGTGTGCCAGACCTGCTTGGTGCGCAGTTTGTCCATGGCCAGGGCCGAAGCCAGGATGCCGCTGCCGGTGTAGGGAATGCCGAGGCACTCCAGCAGGCCCTGCATGCTGCCGTCTTCACCGCCACGGCCGTGGAGAATGATGAACGCGCGGTCGATCTTTTCACTGAGCAGGCGCTGCAGGAAGTCGTCCCCGACGTCGATGCCGAAGGCGTCCACGCCGGCGCTTTGCAGGGCGTCAAGCACAGCGTTACCGGACTTGAGCGAGACTTCGCGTTCAGCGCTTTTACCACCGAACAGCACGGCAACACGGCCGAACTCTTTCGGGGCGATGGTCGAGAACAGGTTGGCGTAGGCTGCAGTCATTTCAACTTCCCCTCGCTAGGCGCGACAATGGCACCCGCGAACAACGGACTCTTCAACAGTTTCGGCGCAAGGCCGCCAATATCGCCGGCGCCCTGGCACAGCAGGATGTCGCCGGCACGCAGCAACGGTTTGACCAGTGGCGCGAGGTCGACGCCGCGCTCGATGTAGATCGGGTCGAGCTGGCCGCGCTGGCGAATGCTGTTGCACAATTTGCGGCTGTCCGCGCCCGGGATCGGCTCTTCGCCGGCCGGGTAGACTTCCATCAGCAGCAGGACGTTGGCGTCAGCCAGTACATTGACAAAATCGTCGTACAGGTCGCGGGTGCGGCTGTAACGGTGTGGCTGGTAGACCATCACCAGGCGGCGCTCCGGCCAGCCACCGCGGACGGCCTTGATCACCGCGGCGACTTCGGTCGGGTGGTGACCGTAGTCGTCGACCAGCATCACGCTGCCGTCTTCGACCGGCAGTTCGCCGTACACCTGGAAGCGTCGGCCAACGCCCTGGAAGCCCGACAGGCCCTGGACGATGGCTTCATCGCTGACCCCTTCGTCCGTGGCGATGCAGATGGTCGACAGGGCATTGAGGACGTTGTGGTTGCCCGGCATGTTCACCGACACATCCAGCGGCTCACGGTCAGGACGCAGCACCGTGAAGAAGGTCTGCATGCCCTGCTGGCGAACATTGATGGCGCGCACGTCGGCTTCTTCGCTGAAACCGTAAGTGACCGTCGGGCGCTTGACCTGTGGCAGGATTTCACGAACCACCGGATCGTCCAGGCACAACACCGCCAGACCGTAGAACGGCAGGTTGTGCAGGAACTCGACGAAGGTTTTCTTCAGTTTGTTGAAGTCACCGCCGTAGGTCGCCATGTGGTCGGCGTCGATGTTGGTGACCACGGCCACCAGCGGCTGCAAGTGCAGGAAGCTGGCGTCGCTTTCATCGGCTTCGGCGATCAGGTAGCGGCTGGTGCCCAGCTGGGCATTGGTGCCGGCTGCATTCAGGCGGCCACCGATCACGAACGTCGGGTCCAGGCCACCGGCGGCGAACACCGAAGCGATCAGGCTGGTGGTGGTGGTCTTGCCGTGGGTACCGGCCACTGCGATGCCATGGCGGTAGCGCATCAGCTCGGCCAGCATCTCGGCACGTGGCACCACCGGAATGCGGCGCTCCAGCGCGGTCGCGACTTCCGGGTTGGAGGTATTCACGGCGCTCGACACCACCAGCACATCGGCGCTCGCGCTGTTCTCGGCGCGGTGGCCGATGAAGATCTGTGCGCCGAAGGACTCCAGGCGCTCGGTCACCGGCGAGGCCTTCAGGTCGGAACCGGACACTTCATAGCCCAGGTTCAACAACACTTCGGCGATCCCGCACATGCCCACACCGCCGATACCGACGAAGTGGATACGACGGATGCGGCGCATTTCAGGTTGCGGCATGGCTTTCTGACTCTCAACCATGAACCACCTCCAGGCAGATATCGACCACGTTACGGGTTGCATCGGGTTTGGCCAGGCGACGAGCGGCGCTGGCCATGTCGTTGAGTCGTTGTGGTTGCATCAAGACCTCTGTCAGGCGTGCAGCGAGATCCGCTGCGCCAGTCGTTCTTTGCGGCATCAGGAAGGCGGCGCCTTCACGAGCCAAATAATCGGCGTTGCGGGTCTGGTGATCGTCGATCGCGTGGGGCAAAGGCACCAGCATCGAGGGCAGACCGGCAGCGGCCAGCTCACTGACAGTCAGCGCGCCTGCGCGACAGACCACCAGGTCGGCCCAGCCATAGGCTTGGGCCATGTCTTTGATGAAAGGCTGCACCTGCGCCTCGACGCTGGCGGCGCGATAGCGCTCGGCAGTCACTTCATCGTGATTTTTTCCGGCCTGATGAAACACTTCCGGTCGCAGTTCGGCAGGCACCTGCGACAGGGCTTCAGGCAGCAATTTGTTCAACGGTTCTGCGCCCAGGCTACCGCCCAGGATCAACAAGCGCGCTTTACGTCCGGCCAGGGCTGGACGTTGTGTTTCGAGGAACAACTCGGCGCGTACCGGATTACCGGTGGTACGCCGGCTGCCACTGGCAGCAAAGGTGTCCGGGAAAGCTTCGCAGACTCGTGCGGCCAACGGCACCAGCAGCCGATTGGCGGTACCGGCGACGGCATTCTGTTCGTGAACGATCACCGGGACCCCGGCCAGCCTCGCTGCCACGCCACCGGGACCGGTGACATAGCCGCCAAAGCCCAGTACGCAGACCGGCTTGAGCTGACGGATGACCTGGCGCGCCTGCCAGATCGCCTTGAGCAGGACAAAGGGCGCCTTGAGCAGCGACAGCTTGCTCTTGCCGCGCAGGCCACTGACGTTGATCAGGTGCAACGGCAGGCCCGCGTTCGGGACCAGCTCGTTTTCGATCCCGCGCGGGGTGCCGAGCCAGTGCACGGTGTAGCCACGGGCCTGAAACTCGCGGGCACAGGCCAGCGCCGGGAACACGTGGCCACCGGTGCCGCCCGCCATGATCAGCACGTTAGCGCCCATGGGTCGGCTCCTCGGCAAAATCGCTCTCCTTGAATTCAATCTCTTCGCTGCCCAGGTGGGTCCGACTCTCCCACTCGATGCGCAGTAACAGGCCAAGGCAGGCGCTGCAGATCACCAGCGAGCTGCCGCCGTAGCTGAGAAACGGCAAAGTCAGGCCCTTGGTCGGCAGCAGGCCGACGTTCACTCCGATATTGATCAGAAACTGACCGATCCACAGGAACGACAAACCGTAGGCCACGTAGGCGGCGAAATACTGCTTGGCCTTCTCGGCCCACAAGCCGATGTACATGCCACGAATACAGACAAAGGCGAACAGCGCTACCGTGCACAACGAACCTATAGCGCCCAGTTCTTCGGCCAATACCGAGAACACGAAGTCGGTGTGGGCTTCCGGCAGGTAGAACTGTTTCTGCACACTGTTGCCCAAGCCAACGCCCAGCCATTCGCCGCGACCGAAAGCGATCAAGGCTTGAGACAACTGATAGCCAGCACCGAACTGGTCAGCCCACGGGTCGGCAAAGTTGGTCAGGCGCGCCATTCGATACGGTTGCATTTGGATCAACAACACCACCGCCCCGACCGCCAGGACAACCATCAGGGAAAAACGGAACAGCCCGACCCCACCGAGAAACAGCATTGCCGCAGCGGCCCCCATCATCACGACGGTGGCGCCAAAGTCCGGCTCCATCAGCAACAGGCCCGCCATCGGCAGCAGTACGATGAACGGCTTGAAGAAGCCCATCCAGCTTTCACGCACTTCTTTCTGACGACGCACCAGATAACCGGCGAGGTAGATCACCACGAACACCTTGGCGATCTCGGAAGGCTGAACGTTGAAGAAGCTGAAGCCGATCCAGCGCATCGAACCGTTCACTTCACGACCGATCCCCGGGATGATCACCATCACCAGTAGACCGAACGCGCCAATCAGCATCACCCAGCCCAGGCGTTGCCAGGTAGCGATCGGAATCATCATGGTGACGATGCAGGCAGCAAGGCCCAGCACCACGTAGATAAGGTGGCGAATCATGTAATACAGGGCACTGCCCGACTGCGCCGCCGCCACCTCGGTCGATGCCGATGCAATCATGATCAGCCCGAGACCGAGCAGCGTCAGGCAGCCGGCGAGCATCGGGAAGTCAAGGTCGATGCCACGCCCGGTGATGAGCGGCGACGGGTACGGCTTGATGATGTCTTTCAGGTTCATACCACGTCCTCCCCGGCCAATGCGTTCACGGCCTGGACGAACTGGTGACCACGGTCTTCGTAGTTCTTGAACATGTCGAAACTGGCGCACGCCGGCGACAGCAGCACTACGTCGCCCGGTTGGGCTGCGGCACGGCATTGCGCCACGGCGTCAACCAGGGAACCCGCGCGAATCAGCGGTACGGCATCGCCGATGGCCTCGCCGATCTTGTCGGAATCACGGCCCATCAAGATCACGGTGCGGCAGTTGGCCGCCACCGGATCGCGCAGGTCCTTGAACTCGGCACCCTTGCCGTCACCACCGGCGATCAGCACGATCTTGCCGTCGATGTCCGCGCCCAGGCCTTCGATCGCAGCCAGGGCCGCTCCGACGTTGGTGGCTTTGGAATCGTTGTAGTAACCGACGCCATCCAGGTCACGCACCCACTGGCAACGGTGTTCGAGGCCGGCGAAGTTACGCAGCGCCGAAAGCATCGCATCGAACGGAAGGCCGACCGCATGACCGAGCGCCAGCGCCGCCAGGGCGTTGGACTGGTTGTGGGCGCCGCGAACTTTCAACTCGCGCACCGGCATCAGGTTCTGGAATTCGAAGGCCAGGTACTTCTCGCCGTCTTCTTCACGGATACCGAAGGCCTTGAAGTCAGGTTTGCTCAAGCCGAAGGTCCAGCAGGGCTGGCCTTCGCCCATCAGTGGACGGCTCAGGGCGTCCTGACGGTTGACCACGAACTGCCTGGCGCCACGGAAGATCCGATGCTTGGCCAGGTGGTAGGCCGGCAGGCCGCTGTAGCGGTCCATGTGGTCTTCGCTGATGTTGAGCACGGTGGCCACTTCAGCGTTGAGCTGATCGGTGGTTTCCAGCTGGAAGCTCGAGAGCTCCATCACGTACAGCTCGACGTCGTCGCTCAGCAGGTCGAGTGCCGGCGTGCCGAGGTTGCCGCCCACGGCCACGCGCTTGCCGGCGGCGGCCGCCATGTCGCCGACCAGGGTGGTCACGGTGCTTTTCGCGTTGGAACCGCTGATGGCGACAATCGGCGCCTTCGCGTTACGCGCGAACAGCTCGATGTCACCGGACAATTTCACCCCTCGGGCCGCAGCCGCCTGCAGGGCGGGTGTCGCCAGGGCCAGGCCAGGGCTCACGTAGAGCTCGTCGGCGCGGCAGAGGAATTCGACGTCCAGCTCGCCACAACGCACTTCCACGTGCGGGTAGTCACGGCGCAGCGTGACCAGCTCCGGTGGATTTTCCCGCGTATCGGCCACTGCAAACGCCACGCCCCGGTTCGCCAGGAAGCGAACCAGGGACATGCCGCTCTTGCCGAGGCCGACAACGATGCGGAAGTGGTCAGAAGCGATCAGAGACACTCGTTCTACCTCAGCTTCAGGGTGGCAAGGCCAATCAGCACGAGAATCACGGTGATGATCCAGAAACGGACGATCACGCGCGGCTCGGGCCAGCCCTTGAGTTCAAAGTGGTGGTGAATCGGCGCCATGCGAAACACGCGGCGACCGGTCAGCTTGAAAGAAGCCACCTGGATCACCACCGACAGGGTTTCCATCACGAACACACCGCCCATGATGAACAGGACGATTTCCTGGCGGACGATCACCGCGATGGTGCCCAAGGCCGCGCCCAGCGCCAGTGCGCCGACGTCGCCCATGAAGACTTGCGCCGGGTAGGTGTTGAACCAGAGGAAGCCCAGGCCGGCACCGATCAACGCACCGCAGAACACAATCAACTCACCCGCGCCCGGAACATAAGGGATCAGCAGGTATTCGGCGAACTTCACGTTACCCGACAGGTAGCAGAAGATTCCCAGCGCGCCGCCCACCATCACGGTCGGCATGATTGCCAGGCCGTCGAGGCCGTCGGTCAGGTTGACCGCGTTGCTGGAGCCGACGATCACGAAATAGGTCAGCACGATGAAACCGGCGCCCAGCGGAATGCTGTAGTCCTTGAGCATCGGCAGGATCAGGGTGGTTTCCACCGGTGTGGCGGCGGTCATGTACAGGAAAATCGCCGCGCCCAGGCCAAACACCGACTGCCAGAAGTATTTCCAGCGACTGGGCAGGCCACGGGAGTTTTTCTCGATGACCTTGCGGTAGTCGTCAACCCAGCCGATGGCGCCGAACAGCAGGGTCACCAACAACACGACCCAGACATAACGGTTGCTCAGGTCGGCCCAGAGCAAGGTGCTGACAGCGATGGCCGACAGGATCAGCGCGCCGCCCATGGTCGGGGTGCCCGATTTGGACAGGTGCGATTGCGGGCCGTCGTGACGGACCGATTGGCCGATCTGACGGTGCTGCAGGGTGCGGATCATCCACGGGCCGAAGCACAGCGACAGTACAAGCGCGGTCAGTACACCGAGAATCCCGCGCAGGGTCAGGTACTGAAAGACCGCGAAGCCCTTGTAGAACTGTTGCAAGTACTCCGCTAGCAGCAGCAGCATTAATGTTTCTCCCCGCTCGAACCGCACAAGGCCGCGACGACGTTTTCCATCGCAGCGCTGCGCGAGCCCTTGATCAAAATAGTGGTGTTTGTATCGTGTTCGGCGCCCAGCGCCGCAATCAGATCCGCCTGGTTGGCGAAATGACGAGCCTGTTCACCGAAGGCTGCGACGGCATGCGCCATCATCGGGCCTACTGCGTAAAGTGCGGAAACCTTGCCGCTGGCATACGCGCCAACTTCGCGGTGCCCCTGCTCCGCCCACTCGCCCAACTCGCCAATATCCCCGAGCACCAGGACGGTGCGACCGGAAAAGCCGACCAGTATATCAACGGCAGCGCACATGGAGGTGGGGTTTGCGTTGTAAGTATCATCAATTACGCGCATGCCGTTGGTCGCCAGCTGCGCAACCGCGCGCCCCTTGACCGGTTGCACGGCATTCAGGCCGCTGGTGATACCGGACAGCGATACACCCAGGGCATGAGCGGCCGCGGCAGCTGCCAGGGCATTGGCCACGTTATGGGCACCCAGCAGATTCAATTGAACATGCGCGATACCCAGCGGGCTGTGCAGGGTGAACGATGGGCAGCCACGTGCATCGCGATCCAGGCCGCTGGCGTGGAAATCGGCACGGCTGTCGTCCAGGGAAAATGTCAGCACCTGACGGCCGGCCGCGCGCTTTTCCCAGATGACAAAGGCCTTGTCGTCGAGATTCAGGACGGCGACGCCATCAGTGTCCAGCCCTTCGAGAATCTCGCCCTTGGCTTCGACGATTTTCTCCGGCCCGCCAAACTCGCCAACGTGGGCGGTACCGGCATTGTTGATGATCGCGACATGCGGCTTGGTCAGGCCGACGGTGTAGGCAATCTCGCCGATGCGCGAGGCGCCGAGTTCGATAACGGCTGCGGTATGTTCCGGGGCCAGTTCGAGCAAGGTCAACGGCACGCCGAGGTCGTTGTTCAGGTTGCCACGGGTCGCCAGCACCGGGCCACGCGTGCGCAGGATGCTCGCGAGCATTTCCTTGACCGTGGTCTTGCCGCTGGAACCGGTGATCGCCGCCACTGGATGCGGGTACGCGGCACGGTTCAGCGCGCCGAGCTGGCCCAACGCCTGGCGCGCATCCTTGACCAGTAACTGCGCCAGGGTGGCGTTGGCCACTTCACGCTCGACCACGGCGGCAACCGCGCCTTTGGCGGCCACGTCGTTCAGGTAGTCATGACCATCAAAGCGCGGACCGGTCAGCGCAATGAACAGTTGGCCAGGCTGGATCGCCCGGCTGTCGATGCTGACTCCGTCAAAATGGCTGTCTACGGACAGTACGCGGCCTGCCAATGGGCCTGCCACTTCGCTGAGTTTCAAGGCCTTAAGCACGGGCCACCTCCCATGCGGTCAAGGCATGATCGGCCTCGACCAGATCAGAGAAGTCATGGCGTTCGCCGTTGATTTCCTGGTAATCCTCGTGACCTTTGCCGGCCAGGACAATCACATCATCGGCGCTGGCACCGGCAATCAGCTCGGCAATTGCCCGACCGCGACCGGGAACGAAACGAACCTTATCCACAGCGGAAAAACCGACGCGAATATCATCGAAAATCTGCGCGGGGTCTTCGGTGCGCGGATTGTCATCGGTCACCAGCACGCCATCGGCCAGGCGTTCAACCACTTCGGCCATCAACGGACGCTTGCCCCGATCGCGATCGCCGCCGCAACCGAACAGGCAGAGCAGCTTGCCCTTGGCGTGCGGACGCAAGGCCATCAGGACTTTTTCCAGCGCATCCGGGGTGTGGGCATAATCGACCACCACCAAGGGTTGGCTGCCACCGCCCAAGCGCTGCATGCGACCGGCCGGACCCTCGAGTTTTGGCAGCACACGCAGAATTTCATCCAGCGCGTAGTCCAGCCCCAGCAGTGCGCCTACCGCGGCCAGCACGTTGCTCAGGTTGAATCGCCCCAGCAAGGTGCTACGCAGATGGTGTTCGCCCTGTGGCGTCACCAGCGTGGCGCGTACGCCTTCGTCGTCGAACGCAGCTTCACGGCAATACAGGTAGGCACTGGAATCTTCCAGGCTATAGGTAATCAGCCGCGACTCACCCTTGTCAGCAACCAGCGTCCGACCGAACTCGTCATCGAGGTTGATGACCCGGCACTTCAAGTCGTTCCAGCCGAACAGCCTGGCTTTCGTCTCGCCGTAGGCTTGCATGGTGCCGTGGTAATCCAGGTGATCGCGCGACAGGTTGGTGAGCACGGCCACATCAAATGCCAGCGCGCTGACTCGGCCTTGATCCAGGCCATGGGAAGACACTTCCATGGCCACGGCCTTGGCACCGGCCTTTTTCAGGTCAGCCAGGGTGGCCTGAACGGCGATGGGGTTCGGCGTGGTGTGCAGGCCGCTTTCCAGCGCGCCATGGAAACCGCTGCCCAAGGTGCCCACGATGCCGCAGTGTTGCCCCAGCAGGTCCAGCGCTTGCGCGACCAGTTGGGTCACACTGGTTTTACCGTTGGTGCCGGTCACGCCAATCAGGTTCAGGTGACGGCTCGGCTCGCCATAAAAGCGCCCGGCGATATCGGACAGCTGCGCGGCCAGGCCCTTCACCGGAATCAATGGCACGTCGGTAATCGGCAGGACGGTTGCCCCTTCGACTTCATACGCCACCGCCGCCGCACCGCGCTGCAGCGCATCGGCAATGTGCGCACGGCCGTCGAACTTGCCGCCAGGCACGGCAAGGAACAGGTCGCCTGCCCGCACGCTACGGCTGTCCAGGGTCAGTTCGCGGATCAGCAGGTCATGACCTGCGTGGGCAAAAATCTTGTTCAGGCTAAGAGACATCAGCCGCGCCCTCCGTTGGCTTTAACTGGAATAGCCGGTGTTGCATTGGCTGTTTGGGTCGGTGGCAGGTTGTCCGGGGTGATGTTCATCAGGCGCAGGGTGCCGGACATCACTTTGCTGAACACCGGCGCAGAAACCAGGCCACCGTAGTAGCCGGCCTTGCTCGGTTCATCAATCACGACAACGATCGCGAAACGCGGATCGCTCATCGGGCCGAAGCCGGCGAACAGCGAACGATAGGAGTTTTCGGCATAGCCTTTGGTGCCCACCGAGGTCTTACGCGCAGTACCTGACTTGCCGCCCACGTGATAGGCCGGTACTTGTGCACGGAACACACCGCGCGGAGCCTCGATCACCTGCTGCAACATGCCCTGCATGGTTTTGGCCACGCTTTCCGGCATCACCTGGGCGGCTTGCGGGGGCTTGTCGGTCTTGATCAGGGTCAGCGGTGCGAGACGGCCGTTGTTGGCCAGCGCCGAAAACGCATGGACCAGTTGGATGGCCGTCACCGAAATACCGTAGCCATAGGACAGTGTCGCGGTCTCGGCCTTGCGCCATTCGCGGTAGTTCGGCAGGTTGCCGACCCGCTCGCCCGGGAAGCCCAGGCCGGTGTCCTGGCCCAGGCCAATCCGCTGGGCAAGACGGAAAATGGTTTCGCCGCCGATATCGAAGGCGATCTTGCTCATGCCCACGTTACTGGAGTTGATCAGGATCCCGGTCAGGTCCAGTACCGGGCCTTCTGTCTTGGAAACGTCGCGGATGGTGTATTTGCCCAGCTGCAGCGTGCCCGGGTACACCTCGACGGTGTCACTCGGCTTCCAGCGACCGGATTCCAGCGCGGCGCTCATGGAGATCGCCTTCATGGTCGAACCTGGCTCGAACACGTCGATCATCGCGCGGTTACGCATCATCGCCGGTTGCAGGTTACGGCGGTTGTTCGGGTTGTAGGTTGGCTGGTTGACCATGGCGAGGATCTCGCCGGTCTTCACGTCCATGATCACCAGGCTGCCGGCCTTGGCGCCGTTCTCGATGATGGCGTTACGCAACTCGCGGTTAGCCAGGTATTGCAGGCGCAGGTCAATGGACAACGCCAAGGGCTTACCGGCCTTGGCGTTTTTGGTCACCTGAACGTCTTTGATCAACCGGCCGCGCCGGTCCTTGATGACCTGACGCTTTCCGGGAACGCCCGCCAGCCATTCGTCATAGGCCAGTTCCACCCCTTCACGACCGTGATCGTCGATATCGGTAAAGCCAACCATATGGGCGGTGACTTCACCGGCCGGGTAGAAACGCCGGAACTCTTCAATGCCATAGACACCGGGCACCTTGAGGTCGAGCACGAGCTGGCCCTGCTCGGGGGTCAACCCGCGCACCAGATAGATGAATTCCTTGTTGGCCTGGGCTTCCAGGCGCTCGGTCAGGGCTTTCGGGTCCTGGCCCAGGGCAGCCGCCAGCGCCGGCCATTTTTCCTTGGCCGTTTGCATTTCCTTGGCATTGGCCCACAAGGTCGTGACCGGGGTACTCACGGCCAAGGGTTCACCGTTGCGGTCGGTGATCAGGCCACGGTGAGCTGGAATGGGAATGTGACGAAGACTGCGCGCATCGCCCTGCCCCTTGAGGAAGTCGCGATCGATGACCTGCAGGTCGATGATGCGCCAGGCAATCGCCGCCACCATGATGCCGAGCAAGCCCAGCACCAGGCGAAAACGCCAGGGAAACAGCGCGCCTTCGAGTTTCATCATGGCGCCACCATTCGCACTTCAGCCGCGCCCGGGATGTGCATTTTCAGTTGTTCGGTGGCCAGTACTTCGATACGGCTGTGGGCCGTCCAGGTACTTTGCTCGAGGATCAGGCGACCCCACTCTGCCTGTGCCTTGTCACGCACGCTCAACTCGTTGTACAGCGAGTTGAGCAGCTGACGATTCCAGTGGGCGCTGTAGGACACCGCGATCGCGGACATCAGCACGCCAACAAACAGCAGCAGCATGAAAAAGCTGCCGCCTGGAAGAGGCTTGGCAAAGAGCTTGCTCACCGCAGCTTCTCCGCGACGCGCATGACGGCGCTACGCGAACGTGGGTTGGCTTTGAGCTCGGCTTCGCCGGCGAACTGCGCTTTGCCATGGATTTTGATTTTCGGCACAAAGGCTTCGAAACGTACCGGCAGGTTGCGCGGCAGGTTATCGGTTTCACCCTTGACCAGTTTGCGCATGAACAACTTGACGATGCGGTCTTCCAGCGAGTGGAAGCTGATCACCACCAGACGACCACCGACTTCCAGCGCCTCGAGCGCCGCTTCAAGACCGGTTTCAAGGTCGCCCAGTTCGTTGTTGACGTGAATCCGCAGGCCCTGGAATGCACGGGTGGCAGGGTTCTTGCCTTTTTCCCAGGCCGGGTTGGCCACTTTCAGGACTTCGGCCAGATCCCCGGTGCGCTCGAACGGCTTGATGTCGCGACGCTCGGCCACGGCACGGGCCATGCGACCGGAAAAACGTTCTTCGCCGTATTCCTTGAATACGCGGGCAATTTCTTCGACAGGCGCGGTGTTGACGAACTCGGCCGCACTGATCCCGCGGGACGGGTCCATGCGCATGTCCAGCGGGCCGTCATTGAGGAAGCTGAAGCCGCGTTCGGGATCGTCGAGCTGTGGCGAAGACACCCCCAGGTCAAGCAGAACGCCGCTGACCTTGCCGGCCAGGCCGCGCTCGGCCACTTCCGAACCCAGCTCGGCAAAGCTGCGCTGCACAACGACAAAGCGGCCGTCTTCGGCCGCTAGCGTTTGCCCGGTGGCAATCGCTTGAGGATCCTTGTCGAATCCCAGCAACCGGCCATCTGGACCAAGCTGGCTGAGTATCAGGCGGCTATGACCGCCGCGCCCGAAGGTGCCATCGAGATAGCACCCATCAGGGCGTACGGCGAGAGCCTCGACGGCTTCGTCAAGCAGTACGGTGATGTGGTTAAAGCCGCTATCAATAGTCACAGGATCAAATCACGCAGTTCATCAGGCATGGCGCCCGGTTGTTGAATAGCAGCCAGGTCAGCAGCAGACACTGCATCCCAGGCATCCTCGTCCCACAATTGGAACTTGTTCAGTTGGCCTACCAGCATTGCGCGCTTATCCAACTTGGCGTATTCGCGCAGACGCGGCGGAACCAGAAAACGACCACTGCCATCGAGTTCGAGATCGACGGCATTACCAATCAGCAAGCGTTGCAAACGACGGTTTTCTTCGCGCAGCGAAGGCAGTGCGCGCAGTTTGGTTTCAATCAGCTCCCACTCATCGAGGGGGTAAACGCACAAACAAGGGTCAACGGCATCAATCGTTACGATTAACTGCCCCGAACTTCGCGAAACGAGCTCGTCACGATACCGGCTCGGCATGGCGAGACGGCCTTTTGCATCGAGACTAATAGCGTTGGCTCCGCGAAACACGTTAGCGTTTCTCCAAATTTTAGCGTTTTACGCTCAAAAAACCCACTTCATGCCACTTTTCGCCACTTGTGCACACTATAGGAATGCGCCTACCACACCGTCAAGGCGCGGATCGTAGGAAAAGCCTTACAGATCGGAGATTTAGAGGCGCAAAAGAAGAGGTTACGAGTATTTGACGGGGGATTGAGCTCGACAACTTGAAGCAGCACTGAAGGCTACGTTCAGAAGTTAAAGTAATTTGTTAAGAGTAAGATTTTTTTGGTATTACAAAAGCGCGTCTGCTATTGATTCAAGCAGGGTGGGTAATGGCTACTACGGGCGCCTCTGCAAACGGGGTCCTGCGGGACGGTCTATCGACATTAAACTTATCACCGCCAGCCACTTGAACGCTAGCCAGTCGATAGTACCAAGCCTCTCTGCCTGTGGCTCAGGCAGAGAAGATAAATAAGGTGGAGAGTCGATCTGTAAGCCGGGTTCTGTCTTGAACAGTCATTCGTCTACGATGGCCATCACTGGACACCTTTAGCAACCTACCCGGTCCCAGCGCGGGCCACGCCTTGGGACCCTATTTGGTCTTGCTCCAAGTGGGGTTTACCTAGCCACGAACTGTTGCCAGTCGTGCGGTGCGCTCTTACCGCACCTTTTCACCCTTACCGGCACCGAAGTGCTTAGGCGGTTATTTTCTGTGGCACTTTCCGTAGGCTCGCGCCTCCCAGGCGTTACCTGGCACTTCGCCCTATGGAGCCCGGACTTTCCTCCCCCCCCTAATTTTCATAGAGGGCAGCGACTGTCCGATCGACTCTCCGCCGCGAAGGTTAACGGCACAACGCCCGAAGAACAAGCAATAAAAGCCTTTTACCGCTCTACAGCCCGCGCGCTTACTCGCCTTTCTGCTTTTCCAGGGCCACTTGATAAAGCACGTTCTTGCGCTCACCGGTTATTTGCGCCGCCAGGGCTGCCGCACGCTTGAGGGGCATCTCCTCGAGCAACAGATTGAGGACACGCATCGCCTCACTGCTGACCGCGTCCTCGCTTTCCGGGGCCGTCCAGCCAGCCACCAATACCACGCACTCGCCGCGCTGCTGATTGCTGTCGGCCTCGACGAAGGCACGCAACTCGGCCAACGGCAGCCCCTTGAGCGTCTCGAAGGTCTTGGTCAGCTCACGCGCCAGCAACGCCGGACGGCCTGCGCCAAACACCTGTTCCATGTCCTGCAGGCACTCCAGAATCCGGTGCGGCGCCTCGTAAAAGATCAAGGTGCGCGGTTCTTCCTTTATAGACTCCAGACGCGCACGACGCCCAACGGCCTTGGCCGGCAGGAAACCCTCGAAGATAAAGCGGTCCGACGGCAGCCCCGCCGCAGACAATGCCGCAATCAACGCGCAAGCACCCGGAACCGGGACTACATTAATACCGGCCGCCCGCGCCTGACGCACCAGGTGATAACCGGGATCAGAGATCAGTGGAGTACCCGCGTCAGAAATCAGCGCGACGTTGTCGCCTGCCAGCAAACGCGTAATGAAGCGACTGCCCTCATCGCGCTCGTTGTGCTCATGGCAAGCGGCCAAAGGCGTACCAATCCCGAAATGTTGCAGTAACCGCAAGGAGTGACGGGTATCTTCAGCTGCGATCAACGCCACCTCACGCAAGATTTTCAGCGCGCGGGCACTGATGTCATCCAGGTTGCCGATGGGCGTCGCCACCACATAAAGCGAGCCAGCAGCGGAATTCAAAGCACCTGGAGCAGTCAAAGCGCACACCTCATGGTTGGTAAAACCGCCATTGTAGCGCGTAGTAGCCCCTCGGATGAGCGTCACTGTCGTCATTGGACACCCGCCACTGTTGAGCCCCGTAACATTTACACGACCTAAATTGAACGTTTCACACCAGCAACATCGCGCCCCGGCCAGCGCTTGGGTACAATTCCACGCTAATTTGATCGAGTATCAGGAACACTTACATGATCGCTTGCCTGCGGCTGTTCACTGCCCTCTGCCTTGCTGCCTTGCTGGCGGCTTGCGCCAGCTCGCCCTCGTCCAGTCTTGGCGACCTTCCACGGACTGCGGATGCCAGTATCGAGCAACTGCTCGAACAGGCCGCCACCTCAGACAATCCGGAAAAGGCTGCCCTGCTGCGCCTGAGCGCCGCCGACCTGGCCTACCGTCAAGGTAACGCCGACCAGTCCGCGCAAATACTTCAACAGGTTCCAGTGCAACAGCTGAAGCCCGGCCAACAGGTCTTCGCCAGCACCCTGGCGGCGGAACTGGCCATGACTCGCAACCAGCCCAAGGCGGCGCTAACCGCCCTGAGCCATCCAAGCCTGCAACGCCTGGACGAGTTGCCCGACGAGCAGCAAGTGCGCACCGGCACCGTCCGCGCCCGCGCCCTCGAAGCCGATGGCCAGACCCTGGCCGCCGTCCGCCAGCGCATCGCCATTGCACCGATGCTCGAAGGTGACGCCGCCAGCAAGAACCATGAGGCCATCTGGGGACTTATCGCGTCCCTACCAACCGATCAACTGCAACCGATCACCGACGACGAACTCGGTGGCTGGATGAGCCTGGCCGTGGCGGTGAAAACCGCGGGCACGCTGGAACTGCAACAGGCTGCCATCGAGCAATGGCGTGCCCAGCACCCGGAACACCCGGCCGCCATTCAACTGCCTCTGCCCCTGACCCAGCTCAAGCAACTGGCCAGCCAGCCCGTCAGCAAAATCGCCCTGCTGCTGCCCCAGGAAGGCCCGTTGGCCTCGGTGGCCAAGGCCCTGCGCGAAGGCTTCATGGCCGCTCACTATCAGGCTCAACAGGCCGGACAGAAGCCACCAGCCATCGAGTTTTATGACAGCTCGCGTCTGACCTCGCTGGACGACTTCTATCGCAAGGCGCAGGCCGATGGGGTGCAACTGGTTGTTGGCCCACTGGAAAAACCACTGGTCAAACAACTCAGCGCCCGCCCACAACTGCCCATCACCACCCTGGCACTGAACTACAGCGAAGGCGATCAAGTCCCCGCCCAACTGTTCCAGTTCGGCCTGGCCGCCGAGGACGAAGCCCGCGAAGTGTCCCGTCGCGCACGGGCCGACGGCCTGCATCGCGCCGCCGTCCTGGTACCAAAAGGCGAATGGGGCGATCGCGTCCTCAAGGCGTTCAGTCAGGACTGGCAAGGCAACGGCGGCACCATCATCGGTGTCGAACGTGTCGACCAGCCCGTGCAACTGGCCCAGCAAATCGCCGACCTGTTCCAGCTGCGCCAGAGCGAAGGTCGCGCCAAGAGTCTGCAAAGCACCCTGGGCTCCCAGGTCGCCGCACAACCTTCGCGTCGCCAGGACATCGAGTTCATCTTCCTAGCCTCGACCCCGCAACAGGCCCAACAGATCAAGCCCACGCTGAACTTCCAGTACGCGGGCGACGTACCGGTCTACGCCACGTCCCATGTGTACAGCGCCAGCGGCGACCAGAACCAGTACAACGACATGAATGGCATTCGCTTCTGCGATACCCCATGGCTGCTGAACATCAATGATCCGCTGCGCCAGCAAGTGACCGCTCAATGGCCGCAAGCCAGTGGCAGCCTGGGCCGCCTGTATGCCATGGGTGTCGATGCCTACCGCCTGGCTCCACGCCTGGGTCAGCTCAAGGCATTGCCTGACAGCACCATCGAAGGCCAATCGGGCAACCTGAGCATGAGCCCGACACAGCGTATTCAACGTCAGTTGCCTTGGGCACAGTTCGTCAACGGGCAGGTTCAGCGCCTGCCAGACACCCAACGTTAATGCCTGACAGGTCACGCCAACAACGCGGGCGAGATGCTGAAAGCCAGGCGCTCCAGCATCTCCAGCAACAGGGCCTATGCCTCCTGGCGCAGAACTGGCTGTGTAAACGCGGTGAGCTTGATCTGGTCATGCTTGACGGCGATACAGTAGTATTCGTCGAAGTCCGCTACAGACAAAACACCCAATGGGGTGGCGCGCTCGGCAGCATCGATGCGCGCAAGCGTCAAAAACTGATTCTCGCCGCGCAGTACTTTCTGCAAAGCGAGTCGCGCTGGGCCGATTCCCCCTGCCGCTTTGATGTAGTTGCCATAGACAGCACCGCAACACAGCTGAACTGGCTACGGAATGCCTTTGATAGCTGACCGCTCTCGGGCAAGGCCGCCTTTAACCCAATACTTTTGCTCTTTGCTTTGCGGGCCGCACTTTGCCGTGCCACCAAGCCGCGCCACTTAAGGTCACACAGATGGACATGCAATCCCGAATTCGCCAGCTTTTTCAGGCCAGTATCGATACCAAGCAACAGGCGATGGACGTACTTGCACCGCACATCGAGCAAGCCAGCCAAGTGATGGTCAACGCCCTGCTCAACGAAGGCAAAATGCTTTCGTGCGGTAATGGCGGTTCGGCCGGCGACGCACAGCATTTCTCTTCCGAATTGCTTAACCGTTTCGAGCGCGAGCGCCCAAGCCTGCCAGCCATCGCACTGACCACCGACAGCTCGACGATCACCTCGATCGCCAACGACTACAGCTACAACGAAATATTTTCCAAGCAAATCCGTGCACTGGGCCAACCCGGCGACGTATTGCTGGCGATTTCCACCAGCGGCAACTCGGCCAACATTATTCAAGCGATCCAGGCCGCACATGATCGCGAAATGATTGTCGTAGCATTGACCGGTCGCGACGGCGGCGGCATGGCCTCGCTGCTTTTGCCTGAAGACGTCGAAATTCGCGTACCGGCCAACGTCACCGCACGCATTCAAGAAGTTCACCTGCTGGCGATCCACTGCCTCTGCGACTTGATCGACAGCCAATTGTTCGGGAGTGAAGAATGACCCTTAATCGCCTCGGCCTTGTGGCCCTGACCCTGAGCCTTGCCATCAGCGGCTGCACCTCGATGGTGAGCGCCAGCCGTGAAAGCCCTATTCAAGATGACCGTGGCACTCGCACCTTCGGTAGCAAGATCGACGACTCCCTGATCGAAACCAAGGTCGGCGTGAACGTGGCCAAGGCCAACCCGGACCTGGATCGCAACTCGCACATCGTCGTGACCAGCTTCAACGGCGTCGTGCTGCTCGCCGGACAAACACCCCGCTCCGACCTCAAGGCTCAAGCCGAGCAGGCCGCGGCTGCCGTCCAGCGGGTCAAGACCGTGCATAACGAACTGCAAGTGATGCAGCCTTCGTCGTTGCTGGCCCGTAATAACGACGCCTGGCTGACCACCAAGATCAAAGCCCAGATGCTCACCGACCCGAGCATTCCCGGCTCACGCATCAAGGTCGTGACCGAGAATGGCATCGTCTACTTGCTGGGCCTGCTGACCAAGCAGGAAGCCGCCCAGGCGACCAATTTGGTACAGGGTGTTTCCGGCGTACAAAAGATTGTGAAGCTGTTCGAGTACATCGATTGATGTAACCCGAACGCCAGATCGAGTAGGAGGCGGTTTCACAACCGCCGTCCTCTCACACCACCGTACATACGGTTCCGTATACGGCGGTTCAGGTTATGCGGCTAAGCCGGTTAATCGTTTCCAGTATTGAGACAAGCCCCAGC
>NZ_FYDV01000027.1:0-57979 GCF_900187535.1 Pseudomonas sp. Irchel s3a18
AAAAAGGAAGGAAAGTATTAATATCGCGCATAAGAACGCCGGTTTGTTAGATGTGTTTGCTCGCACGAACATCATCAATCAAATCGGCGTTCTTGTTTCTGTGTTTCCCGGGATTCCGTGAAGAACCTGAAAAAAGCCCCTGCCTTCCTGCATGACATCGCACCAGCCGGGGCAGCCAAGCGATTCCTGATGGCGCGTATGGGTCAGGAAAAGCCTGAAGAGGTGAGTGCCGATCTGTTTTTGTTGGGTCGAAGCACTCCGGCACCTATTGGCAACATGCGTATCAAGGAGTCGGCTGACGCGCTGGATAGCCGTCCACCGATGGGGTTTCGACGGGAAGAAGTGATTGCCCGTGATAACAGCTTCCTCGAATACGCCTATGAGCAAGGCGCGGCTATTGGTGGAGCGACGGGGGCGGGTGGGGAAGCCCCGAAACTGTTGATGAGCGAAAATCCTGAGGGGTTGCTGTACCCGGACGCGGTGTTGGATGACGCAAGAACAGTGCGCCATTGGTTCGTGAAGTTCGCCCGTCACAAGGCAGGCCAGACAGATCAGGACATTCTCAGAAGCGAATTCCATTACTACAAAGCCTTGCAAACCCTGGGAATAGAGACCATTGCGGCAGAGGGCCTGGCACTGGAGGAGGCGAACAAACCCAGTTTGTGGATGCAGCGCTTTGACCGAAAAGTAACCGGGCAGGGCGTTGAGCGTCTGGCTGTTGAGTCGATTTACTCACTGGCCGGTGTTACAACCCCCGGCAGCTATATGAACCATCTGGAGGTGATTCAGCTCCTTGCCAATCTATGGACGCAAGCTGGTCAAGCAGGGCAGATCCCGGACCTGATGGCGGATTATCTGCGACGTGATTTGATCAACAAGATCCTTGGCAACTCGGATAATCATGGGCGCAACACGGCGATCATCCGCGATGTGGATTCCTTTCGGCTTGCGCCGATCTATGACCTGGCGCCTATGGTGATGGACGAGGACGGTGTGACGCGTACGACCAAATGGCCGAAGGAACTGGAAGTTGCCGGGGAGATTGATTGGCGGGGGGTATGTGAAGCGGTGGAAGGCATCGCCAACTCTCGGCACGTGTACGAGCGTCTTCGACAAGATGCTGACCATTTACGGGCTTTGCCGGATATTCTGGCAGCCAGCGGCTTGCCTGACGTCACCCTGAATCACCCGAGTATCGCCTTGAAAAACCTTGAACAACGCTTGAAAAGCTGGGGCTTGAAATGACGCTCACCATAGACGCTCGGGCCCTGTTGATTGAGAGCATTGAGCAAGGACTTGCCGAAGGCATTCTGGAAATAGGTGAGGCCGTTCGACGCTTGCGGGTTGAGGTCACGGGGTTGCATCAGAGTCAGTTTGCAAAGATGTGCAAGATTTCAGTGCGCACGTTGGTGCATATCGAACATGGAGAAGGAAACCAGACGCTCAAATCACTCAACGCTGTGTTCCGCCCGTTCGGGCTGCAAATGGGCGTGGTGAGGATTCGCCGAACGATTAGCTGACTGATGTCAGCCAGCAAGAAGCAACATCACGGGCAAGCGACACTCTCGCCGATAAAAGTGGAGCTGCCCGTGTTTACAGAGAGATAGGCTGATCATTCAGGTGCTGGTGCAACCTGTAATCAGGGTTAGCCTCGGCACTCCACCAGCGTTTCCACCTGCCCCGAGCTCGTCTGATTTTCATCTGACAACCACTTCTCGAACCCCGCGCCAATCACCGACCACTCCGAATCCAGGATCGAATACCACGCCGTGTCGCGGTTCTGACCCTTGACCACCATGTGCTGGCGGAACACGCCCTCGAAGCTGAAACCCAGGCGTTCGGCGGCGTATTTGGAGCGGGCGTTAGCGTTATTGCACTTCCATTCCAGTCGACGATAGCCCAGGGCGAACGACTCCTTGGCCAGCAGGTAAACCGCTTCGGTACTTTTCGGCGAGCGTTGCATGGGTGCGCCGAAGGTGACGTGGCCGATTTCGATGCGGCCCTGGGCCGGGACGATCGACATCAGGCTGAGCATGCCCTGGACGTCGCCGCTGGCGCGGTCGATAACGCAGAAGAAATACGGGTCGCTGTTGGCCGCATGGTTGTTCAGCCAGTCATTGAAGGCGCTACGCTGCGGGAATGGACCGTAAGGCAGGTAGTCCCAGAGTTTTGGGTCGGCGCCAGGGCCTTGCAGGGCATTGAACAAACCTTCGGCGTGACGCGCCGGGTCGAGCTTTTCCAGGCGGATGAAACGCCCTTCGAGCGATTGGGCCGAGGGTGGCGGGACGCCTTTCCAGTCGGCGAGTGAAATCGACATGCTGTTCTCCTTGAACGTTAGAGGCTTTTGCGAAACTGGATGAAACCCGGACGTTCGGCAATGCGCTCGTAGAGCTGGATCGCTGTCGCGTTGGTCTCGTGGGTCAGCCAATGCACCTTGCAGCAGCCGTCGACCTTGGCGGTGCTGTAGACGAACTCGATCAGCTTGCGGCCGACACCGGTGCCACGGGTCTCGGGCGTCACCAGCAGGTCTTGCAGGTAGCAGGAGTTTTCGACGCTCCAATTCGAGCGATGGTAGATGAAATGCACCATGCCCACCGCTTTACCGTCAGCCCAGGCGAGGGCGGCGTGGGTCGGTTCACTGGGGTCGAGAAAGCGTTGCCAGGTGCTGCGGGTGACCGCCTCTGGCAGTTCTGTGTTGTAGAAGCGCAGATAGGCTTGCCATAACGGCAGCCAGGCGGCCTGGTCGTCGGTGGTGACGCGACGTATCTCGATCTGACTCATGTTCATTCCTTGGGCATCAAGTGTGCGAGCGCCTGGTCATGCGGGTCGGGGCTGGCGGCCAACCCCTCGCGTACGCCGGCGATGTCTGCGGTACTGCGGTTCTGGCTGAGCTTGCGCTTGCCTTCCAGACGCTGGATGGGCAATGCGAAACCGACGATGGCCTTGAGCATGCCGTCGATGTAATGAGCGGGTGCGTCGTCGACTTTCCAGGGTTGGGCACGACCATTTTCGTGGCGATCGGTCAGGGCACTGACCAGATCACGCAAGCGCTGGGCGTCGCTGAACACTTCGGCGCAGCCATAGGCATGCACGGCGATGTAGTTCCAGGTCGGTACGACTTTGCCGTGTTCGGCTTTGGTGGGGTAGAAGGACGGGCTGACGTAAGCCTCGGCCCCCGGGAATACCACCAGCGCCTCGGCACCGCCTTCCAGTTCCCGCCATTGTGGGTTGGCGCGGGCCAGGTGGCCGTAGAGCGTGCCATTGGGGCCTTGCTCGGGGCTCAGCAACAGGGGCAGATGACTCGCTTGCAATCCGTTGTCGCCATGGGTAACGAGCATGGCCAGGCGTGTGTCGAGGATCTGCCGATGCAGGGTGGTGAGGTCGTCGATGGCAAAAGCGCTGGGGGTATACATGGAAATTTTCCTTGGCGAATGCCTGCATCCTAGGCAGGCTATTGGTCTGTTGTAAGAGCCATTAATAGCTAATTTCATAGGTCCATTGCCAGGGTGTCGCGCCATGAGCAACCCGTCACTGTCGCTGTCGTTCAATCCCGCCGGCATCGAGCTTGATCGCCGTCAGGGCCTGAGTCGCCAGCTTTATCAGGCATTGCGCCTGCGTGTGCTCGACGGTCGACTGGCCAGTGGCACCCGTTTACCGGCCAGCCGCGATCTGGCGGCAGCGTTATCGATTTCGCGCAACAGCGTGGTGCGTGCCTACGACCAACTCTACGCCGAAGGCTTCATCGAGGGGCGGGTGGGCGATGGCACCTATGTGGCGCAATTACCGGCAAACACCTTGCCGGCGGAAAAACTATCCACAAAAGTATCCACAGGGTTTTCAACAGGCTTACCCACAGGGTTATCCACAAAATGCCTGGATTTACCTGTGGTTTCATCCAGTAAAGTTATCCACAGTGATGCGCTTCAACGAGTCGAGAAGCACCATTTGCCCAAGCCGCCGAGTGGGCCGCCGAGGGCGTTTCGGGTGGGGGTACCAGCGTTTGACCTGTTCCCGTTCGAGGTCTGGGCCAAGCTGAATGCGGCTTTCTGGCGCAAGCCTGATTTACAGCAATTGTGTTATGGCGCGCCGGAGGGGGATGCGCGTTTGCGCGGGATGATCGCGGCCTATTTGCGCAGTTCCCGAGGCATGCAGTGCAGCGCTGAGCAAATTGTGATCACCAGTGGCGCGCAACAGGGGATTAGCCTTTGTGCACAGCTGTTGGTGGCGCCTGATGACGGAGTGGCTGTGGAAAACCCCGGTTACCGTGCGGCCGGTCATGCGTTCGCGTTGGCAGGCGCTAAGTTGCACGGTGTTTCGGTGGACAGCGATGGTATCGATTGCGCTGAACTGGCCGGTCTAAGCGACTGCCGACTGGCCTATGTCACACCATCACATCAATACCCGACCGGCGTGATCATGAGCCTGGCCCGGCGCCTGGAGTTGCTGGCGTGGGCCGAGCGGACAGACGGCTGGATCATCGAGGACGACTACGACGGCGAGTACCGCTACAGCGGTGCCCCGTTGGCCCCCTTGGCGGCGTTGGACCGGCAGGGGCGGGTGCTCTATGTCGGCACGTTCGGCAAGGTGGCGTTTCCGGCATTGCGTCTGGGCTACCTGGTGCTGCCCGTCGGCCTGGTGGAAGCGTTCGCCCAGCGTCGTGCCGTGGATGTGCGTCATTCCGAGGTGAGCACCCAGGCGGTAATGGCCGAGTTCATGGCGGCCGGGCATTTCCAGCGGCATATACGGCGCATGCGCCGCGCCGCCCTGAGTCGACGCAACAGGTTACTGGCAGGCTGGCCTGCAGATATCCCCGGGGTGGGCAGCCTGCCGAGCGTCATGGCCGGGCTGCATATGACGGTGCCGGTGCAAAGCCTGGCCCGTGAGCGTGAACTGGTGGCAATGGCTGCCAGCGTGGGGGTGGAGATCAACGGACTGAGCAGCTACTGGCTACCGGACTCAACGACCCCCGAAGACCAGCGTGCAGGCCTGGTACTGGGGTTTGCGGCGGTGCCTGAAGCGGCCATCGACGCCGCCCTCGCGCGGCTGAATGAGGTATGGCGCAAGGGCTGAGGCGGGCAGGCCAGTTGGCCCGCCCGCTATCCGGGTGACGGATCAAGCGAAGGTGCGATCAGGTCCCGGACTTGATCTTGGTCCAGGCGCGTGTGCGTGCCCGCTCGGCATCCCGCGGCAACGGTTGCAGGGTGTACAGCGTGCCCATCGCCGTCTCGGTCGGGTACAGGTTGGGGTTGTTGCGAATGGCTGGATCGACCAACTCGGTGGCGTCCTTGTTCGGGTTCGGGTAACCGACAAAGTCACTGACAGGTGCGATCACCTGCGGTTGCAGCAGGTAGTTGATGAAGGTGTAGGCGTCTTCCGTATTCTTCGCCCCTTTCGGGATCGCGAGCATGTCGAACCAGATCGGCGCGCCTTCCTTGGGCAGGCGCATGTCGACGATCACACCGTTCTTGGCTTCCTTGGCGCGGTTGGCGGCCTGGGAGAAGCTGCCGGAGTAGCCGACCGCGACGCAGATGTCACCGTTGGCAATGTCGGCCATGTACTTGGACGAGTGGAAGTAGGTGATAGACGGGCGAATCTTCATCAGCAGTGCTTCAGCCTTGGCATAGTCCGCCGGCTGCTTGCTGTTGGGGTCCAGGCCCAGGTGTTGCAGGGCCAGCGGCAGGATTTCTGACGGTGAGTCGAGCAGGGCGACGCCGCACTGCTTGAGCTTGCTGATGTTCTCTTCCTTGAAGATCAGGTCCCAACTGTCCACCGGCGCGTTATCACCCAACACCGCCTTGACCTTGTCCGGGTTGAAGCCAATCAGGATGGTGCCGTACATGTACGGCACGGCAAATTTGTTGCCCGGATCATTGGCTTCGATCAGCTTCATCAGCTTGGGATCGAGGTGGTTCCAGTTCGGCAGTTTGCTGCGATCCAGGGGTTGGAACACGCCCGCTTCGATCTGCTTGGCGAGAAACACGTTGGAGGGCACCACCACGTCATAACCGGAGTTGCCGGTCAACAGCTTGGCTTCCAGTGCTTCGTTGGTGTCGAAGATGTCGTAGACCAGTTTGGTCTGGGCGTTCTGTGTCTTGAAGTCTTCCAGGGCCTTGGGGGTGATGTAGTCGAACCAGTTGTACACCCGCAAGGTGCGCTCTTCGGCCTGCACTGCAGTGCCGAGCGCCATGGCGCACAGGGTTGGAACGATTAAACGCTTGATTCTGTTCATGGTGCCAATTCCTCATTGGGCGCGTTCAAAACCTTCCAGAACGTTCACGGCATTGATGCCGATTTCTTCCACCGCGTAACCACCTTCCATCACGAACAGGGTCGGTTTGCCCAAGGCCGCGATGCGCTCGCCCATGGCCAGGTAGTCCGGGCTGTCGAGCTTGAACTGGGAGATCGGGTCGTCCTTGAAGGTGTCCACGCCCAGGGATACGACGATGATGTCGGCGCCGTATTTCTCGATCTCTGAGCAGGCCTGTTCCAGCGCGGCACTCCAGCGGTCCCAGCCTGAGCCTGCGGGCAGCGGATAGTTGAAGTTGAAACCTTCACCTGCGCCTTCACCGTGCTCGTCTTCGTAGCCGAGAAAGAATGGAAACTCGGCTTCCGGGTGACCGTGAATCGAAGCGAACAACACATCGCGGCGCTCATAGAAAATCGATTGAGTGCCGTTGCCATGATGGTAGTCGACGTCGAGGATCGCGACTTTTTTGTGGCCTTGATCGAGGAATGCCTGGGCGGCGATGGCGGCGTTGTTGAGGTAGCAGTAACCGCCCATCAAGTCGCTGGCGGCATGGTGTCCTGGTGGGCGGCACAGGGCGAATGCACTGTGGGCGCCATTCTGGATCGCCGCTTGTGCGGTGAGTGCTACTTGCGCTGCGCTGTAAGCCGCTTGCCAGGTGCCGGCGGTGATCGGTGCGCCACCGTCGAAGCTGTAGTAACCGAGCTGGCCGTGCAGGCTGGTGGGTAGCACGCGGCGCAGGGTGCGCGCCGGCCAGGTGTAGGGCAGCAGATCGCCGTCGGTGCCGAACTCGGTCCAACGCGCCCAGGCGCCTTTGAAGAAGTCGAGGTAGTCGCGGCTGTGAATGCGCTCCACTGGCCCCAGGCCGAAATCCTGCGGCGCTTGCACCGGGCCCAGGTCGCGGGATTGAACGCGCGCCAGAACGTGGTCGGCCCGTGAGGGCATTTCGAAGCAGGGCTTGAGCTGCCCGTCTATCAATTCGCAGCGGCCGTGGTGCAGGTGGTGATCGTCCGAGTAGATTGTCAGCATGTTCTTGTTCTCCGCAGGGCTGATTCGGTTGAACACAGTCTTGCGGTGCGCGACGTTTCAGAGAACGGCAGGAAAGGCCAGAAGGGGATCAATACGGCCAAAACATTTGACCGAAATTCGCCCGTTAGTGACGCCACAGTACACCTGGTTCGGAGCACGGAATGCTCCCGCAGGGTTATCCGTGTGGCCTGAATTGGCTCGGCGCCACACCGCTCCAGCGTACAAAGGCATGGCGAAAACTCGCGGTCTCGCTGAAGCCCAGAGCCTCGGCAATGCGGTAGATCGGTAACTGGTCCTCGCAGAGCATTTGCTTGGCTTGCTCGAAGCGTAGTTCGTCGAGCAACTCCTGATAGCTGCAACCCAGGTCTTTGAGGTGCCGGCGCAGGGTGCGCGGCGAACAGTTCATCTGCTGCGCCAGTCCCTCCAGCCCCGGGGCTGCATTTAGCTGTGCACTGAGCAATTGACGAATCCGTCCCAGCCACGCCTGACGTCCGGTGAACTCGGTGTTCTGCTTGCGGCAGCGTTCGGCCATGGCCTGATGGGTGATGACATCGGCCAGTGGCAGCGGTTGATCGAGCCAGCGCCGGTCAAAGGCGAAGGCGTTGTCCTTGGCTTCGAAGTGCAATGGGCAAGCGAAGTGTTCGGCGTACCGGTCGCGGTAATCCGGCGCCACATGCTCAAGCCGGGCGGCGAGCAGGGGCAGCGAATGGCCGAGCAAGTCATCGCAGATAACCCTCAGCGACACCAGGCAGAACTCGGCATTGAACACGGCCAGTGCCGGGTTCTCCCGGTAATCGGCGGCCACAAACCAGACTTGCTCGCCGTCCTCTTCCAGACGTAGCTCGTAAAGTGTTCCCAACAGCGCCGGATACCGCATCGCCAGACGCAAAGCGTCACCGAAGGTGGCACTGGTGAGCAGGGCATAGCCGAGCATGCCGTAGGACGATACGTGCATCCGTCTGCCCAATTCCAGGCCGATATCGTGCTTGAGGGCGACGGCGTTGGCGCAAACCTGCATCTCCTGGTGGGTGGTGATGCGCGTGTCCGCCCGGCTCAAGTCCGCGGTATTGATACCGCTGCCGGCCAGCAGTGCGTCACTCGACAAGCCTTCGGCCTTGAAGACATTGAGCGCCAGCGAGACAGCGTTGAGGGTGGTAAGGTGGGAGTGGAGCATGGGCGGTTCCAGCCTTGGGGTGCTGGAACAAGAGCAAGTTGTGTGCCTAACGACGATCTTGTGGGGACGGGCCAGGCGGCGATTTGCTTGCCCGCGTAAACAGTGCGTCATTCACATCGTAGTCGAATGTGCCGCTGTCTTCGCGGGTAAGCCCGTTCCTATCGGACTTTGTGTCAGGTTTGAAGGTCAGCTTAGTTCGCCGCAGAGGTCGAGTTCGACCAACCGCCGCACTTCAGCCGTTTCAAGGCCCGCACCCAGCAGCGCGTGCAGCTTGCCGAACGCGGCCTCACGGGTCATGCCGCCACCCGAAAGCACTCCGACGCCCCGCAGCCGACTGCCTGCTTCGTACACGTCCAGCTCGACGCCCCCTTCATGGCATTGCGTAACCGCCACCACCACAATGCCCTTGTCCCGCGCCCGTGCCAGGCTCGCCAGGAATGCGGGATTGTCGCTGGGACCGGTGCCATTGCCGTAGCACTCCAGCACCAGGCCTTGAATGCCGCTGTCGATCAGGCCATCGAGTATCTCGGCGCCGATGCCTGGAAAAAGCGGCAGTACCGCGACGTTCGCCAGCTGCCTGGGTTGGTTGTGATTCAGTTGCGCGGGTATTGAAGATGCTTTCACGCCACCACCCTGACGCTCCAGGCGTTTGAACGGATGCCGGCCGAAACTGCGCACTTTCGCGCAACGGGTCGGGTCCAGCAGCTCGCCATGGAAGTACAGGTGCACGCCCGGTGCCAGGCCCCGGCCGAGGGCGACCAGCGCGCCGCTGAGGTTTTCCCAGGCATCGCTGTCGGTCACGCCGGCCGGCAGCATCGAGCCGGTAAACACCACGCGGGCGTGCAGGCCCAGCAGCTGGAAACTCATGGCCGCCGCGCTGTAGGCCAAGGTATCGGTGCCATGCAGGATCAGCACGCTGTCACAGCCCTGGACATCCACCGCCTCCACCACCGCCTCGCGCAGTTGCTGCCAGTACGTCGGGGTCATGTTGGCGCTGTCGATCAGCGGCGACATCTCGCGAAAGCGCCATTGTGGCACCACCAGTTCAGGTTGGCTGTGCAGGTACTCGCGCATCCGCGCTTCGAAACCGGATGCCGGGGCCAGGCCATGGGCGCTGGATTGCATGCCGATGGTGCCGCCGGTGTAGAGCACCATGACGTGCTGGGCGGCAGGGTAGGTCGAGGAATTCATGGAGGTTCTCCGAAACGATGACGGCTTGCAGTCGAGCATGACGCTGACTGCAAGCCGTGTCACGTCGGGCGCAGGGGATGCGCCCGGTTTTATACCGATCAGCGTTGCGCTGCGGTGTCGCCTTGCGGTTCAGCTTGAGCCTTGGCCTGAGTATTAGCGGCGGCTGGCGGGTTGGCCGGCCAGGCTTTGCGGTCCAGGTCCAGGTCCGGGAATTTGCTGGAATCGAACACGGGGGTCTTGATGCCGGCTGCACGCTGGTCATCGTAGTCACGCAGGATGCGCATGCCGATATTGAACAGCAGGAGCAGCGCGATCAGGTTGACGAACGCCAGCATCGTCATGGTGATGTCGGCGAAGGCAAACACTGTGCTGAGGTTCTCGATGGCACCCCAGAAGATCAGCACCAGTACCAGGGCGCGGTAGCCAATCAGCGCCTTGCGGTTGTCGCCGATCAGGAAGCGCAGGTTGCTTTCGCCCAAGTAGTAGTTGTAGAGGATCGAGGTGAACACGAACAGCGCCAGCGCCACGGAGATGAACATCCGGCCCCACTCGCCGACCACGGCAGCCAGGGAGTTCTGGGTCAGGGCAATGCCGTCACCTTCGAAACCCGGGGTGTAGAAGCCCGATAGCAGAATCAGCAACGCGGTGCAGGTGCAGATCACGAAGGTGTCGAGGAACACGCTGAACGCCTGGACCACGCCCTGTGCAACCGGGTGCTCGACCTGTGCCACGGCGGCCACGTTTGGCGCACTGCCAAGGCCTGCTTCGTTGGCGAACACGCCGCGTTTCACGCCCATGATGATGGCACTGCCGATCAGGCCGCCGAAGGCCTGGTCCAGACCGAAGGCGCTTTTGACGATGGTCATCAGCATGCCCGGCACCTGGTCGAATTGCAGCACGATCACGTAGATGGTCACGGCGATGTAGGCCAGAGTCTTGACCGGGACCAGCAGGTCAGCGATGCCCGCGATGCGTTTGATGCCGCCGATGAATACCAGCCCCAGCAACACGGCTAGGCCGATACCGGTGTAGGTGGTGTCCAGGCCGAAGGCATTGTTCAGCGAGTGGGTCACGGCGTGGGCTTGCAGGCCGTTGAAGGCGAAGCCGAAGGTGATCAGCAGCAGGAACGCCATGATCATGCCCAGCCAGCGTTTCTGCAGGCCGTGCTGGATGTAATAGGACGGGCCGCCACGGTACAGGCCTTCGGAATCGCAGCGCTTGTAGAGCTGGCCGAGGGAGCACTCGAAGAAGCTGCTGGACATGCCGACCAGCGCGGTCACCCACATCCAGAATACGGCGCCCGGGCCACCGAGGGTCACGGCGATACCGACCCCGGCAATGTTGCCCGCACCCACGCGCCCGGCGAGGCTGAGCATCAGGGCCTGGAAGGAGCTGAGTTGGCCGGCGCTGCTCTTGAGGCTGTCGCGGAACACCGCGAACATGTGGAAGAAGTGACGCAATTGAACGAAACGCGAGCGGATCGTGAAGTAGCTACCGAGCCCGACAATGAGCACGATCAGTACTTTCCCTGAGAGGAAGTCGTTAATGACTTCGAGCATGGAGTATTCCTCGCTGTTTTTTGTGTAGGCAAATGCTGGCCAGGCAGACACATCGCGTTACACCCGTTTGCGCACGGCACAACAGGCGAGACGGAGGTCGTCCCGGCTTCCTTTCGCGGGTTTGTTATTAGTTCGGGTTTCGCATGGCTTGGGGTCTCGCTACCGACGACCGCTCATGCGAAGAGGGGCGGCACTATACCTATCGGGGCGCCGTCCGTCTGCACTGTTGTGGTGCGGGTGCCGAAACGAGTCCTTTGAAGCACCTGACCTTTTCGGGGTCAGGCTCTTGTCGGAGCGGGCGAACTCGCTCCCACAGGTTCCGTGTCGTTGCAAAAAATCCAAAAAAAAGGGCCTGGAGAATGATCTCCGGGCCCTCAAAAGGTGAGAGGTGTCTAGTCCCTCGACCTGGTGAGCGGTGGCTCTTCGTTGAAAGAGCGGGCGTCAGGCCTTCAAAGGCACCAGACGCGGGGCAATCATGTTTTCCGGACGCAGGATGTCGGCGAGCATTTCTTCGTCGAGCAAGCCTTCTTCGCGTACCAGTTCCAGCACGCCGCGGCCGCTTTCAAGGGCGATACGGGCGATGCGGGTGGCGTTTTCATAGCCGATGTACGGGTTCAGCGCAGTGACCAGGCCGATCGAGTGCTCGACCAGTTCGCGGCAGCGGGCTTCGTTGGCGGTGATGCCGACGATGCAGTGCTCGCGCAGCATGTCCATGGCGCGTTGCAGCAGGCGGATCGAGTCGAAGATCTTGAAGGCGATCAACGGTTCCATCACGTTCAGTTGCAGCTGGCCGCCTTCGGCCGCGATGGTCAGGGCCAGGTCGTTACCGATGATCTGGAAGGCCACCTGGTTAACGGCTTCCGGAATAACCGGGTTGACCTTGCCTGGCATGATCGAGCTGCCTGGCTGACGCGCTGGCAGGTTGATTTCATTGATGCCGGTACGTGGACCGCTGGACAGCAGGCGCAAGTCGTTGCAGATCTTCGACAGCTTGACCGCGGTGCGCTTGAGCATGCCGGAGAACAGCACGAAGGCGCCCATGTCGGAAGTGGCTTCGATCAGGTCGGCAGCGGGTACCAGCGGTTGACCGCTGATCAGCGCCAGGCGTTCAACGGCCAGGTGCTGGTAACGCGGGTCGGCGTTGATGCCGGTGCCGATCGCGGTACCGCCCAGGTTCACTTCGGTCAGCAGTTCAGGAGCCAGCGACTTCAGGCGTGCCAGGTCTTCACCCAGGGTGGTGGCGAAGGCGCGGAATTCCTGGCCAAGGGTCATCGGCACGGCGTCTTGCAGCTGGGTACGACCCATCTTCAGGACGTGGCCGAATTCTTCACCTTTGGCGGCGAACGACTGGATCAGGCTGTCGAGGCTGGCGAGCAGGGCGTCGTGACCCAACAGCAGACCCAGGCGGATGGCCGTCGGGTAGGCGTCGTTGGTCGACTGCGCCATGTTCACGTCGTTGTTCGGGTGCAGGTACTGGTATTCGCCTTTCTGGTGACCCATGGCCTCCAGCGCGATGTTGGCGATGACTTCGTTGGCATTCATGTTGGTTGAAGTACCAGCGCCGCCTTGAATCATGTCCACCACGAACTCTTCGTGGAAATCGCCGCGGATCAGACGGGCACAGGCTTCGCTGATGGCAGCGTGCTTGGCTTCGCTGAGGTGACCCAGTTCACGGTTGGCGTCGGCAGCAGCCTGCTTGACCATCGCCAGGCCCACTACCAGCTTCGGGTAATGCGAAATCGGAACGCCGGAGAGACGGAAGTTATTCACCGCTCGCAGGGTCTGGATGCCGTAATACGCTTGAGCCGGTACGTCGAGTACGCCAAGCAGGTCTTTTTCTGTGCGGAAAGATGCAGCGGAGGACATGATAGAAATCATCTCGATATGGACCCGGTCTGTGCCGGAACGCTGTGAATGCTAGGCTTGTGGAGAATTTTGGGCCAATGCTGTTAAGCACTGGCCTATGCATATTCGGCATAATGCCCATGTGACGCCGTGTGCGCGACGAACGTGTGACCTAAATTGGTGCGTGTCCGGGAGGACGTGATGAATCTGGAAAGCAAATGGCTTGAGGACTTTAGTGCCCTGGCCGCCACCCGTAGTTTCTCGCAGGCCGCCGAACGGCGCTTCGTGACCCAACCGGCCTTCAGCCGGCGGATCCGTAGCCTCGAGGCTGCGTTGGGGCTGACGCTGGTCAACCGTTCACGCACGCCCATCGAACTCACGGCCGCCGGGCAACTGTTCCTGGTAACGGCACGCACGGTGGTCGAACAGCTGGGCGAAGTGTTGCGCCACCTGCATCACCTGGAAGGCGGACAAGGGGAGGTGATGCAAGTTGCGGCCGCCCACTCGCTGGCCCTGGGCTTCTTTCCGCGCTGGATCGCGCAACTGCGCAACGAGGGCCTGAACATTGCCACGCGATTGGTCGCCACCAACGTGGGCGACGCCGTGCATGCGCTGCGCGAAGGCGGTTGCGACCTGATGCTGGCGTTCTATGACCCGGACGCCGCTCTGCAAATGGACCCGGAGATTTTCCCGTCGCTGCACCTGGGCCATACCGAAATGCTCCCGGTGTGCGCAGCCGATGCCGACGGCAAGCCGCTGTTCGACCTCGAAGGCGAGGCCAGCGTGCCGTTGCTGGCCTACAGTGCCGGCGCGTTTCTGGGGCGCTCGGTGAACATGCTGCTGCGCCAGCGCGCCCTGCGCTTCACCACCGTCTATGAAACGGCGATGGCCGACAGCCTGAAGAGCATGGCGTTGGAAGGGCTGGGGATCGCATGGGTGCCACAACTGAGTGCGCGGGCTGAACTGGCGCGCGGTGAGCTGGTGGTCTGTGGCGGACCGCAGTGGCATGTGCCGCTGGAGATCCGCCTGTATCGCTGTGCGCTGGTGCGCAAGGCCAATGTGCGGTTGTTGTGGCGCAAGCTCGAGGGCGGCGCGGCGCAGGGAGTCCCGAATACATGAGTTTCCGGCCTCGCCGTCGGGCACCTGTCTGCTGACCTTGAAGTCAATAAAACCGGCACTTGGAGCCGTATGACAGATGGTCGCGCAGGGGGCTGTTTATCTGCGGTATTACGGTATACTGCGCGGCCTTCGGCCGGCTTGTCTGGCCATAATTCGTACAATCAAGCCACGCATTCTGCGTGGCTTGTTGTTTTTTGACGCGCCTGCGGGCGCCCAGAGAGAAGAGGCGCGACGATGAGTGCACTGGTTGGCGTGATCATGGGCTCCAAGTCCGATTGGTCCACCCTTAGCCACACCGCCGATATGCTGGAAAAGCTCGGCATCCCTTACGAGGTGAAAGTGGTCTCGGCCCACCGCACCCCGGACCTGCTGTTCCAGTACGCCGAAGAGGCCGAGTCGCGTGGCATCGAGGTGATCATCGCCGGTGCCGGTGGCGCGGCCCACCTGCCAGGCATGTGTGCGGCCAAGACCCACCTGCCGGTACTGGGCGTTCCGGTGCAGTCGTCGATGCTCTCGGGTGTCGATTCGCTGCTCTCTATCGTGCAGATGCCTGCGGGCATTCCGGTTGCCACCCTGGCCATCGGCAAGGCCGGTGCGATCAACGCCGCCCTGCTGTCGGCGAGTATCCTTGGTGCCAAGCATCCGCAGTTCCACGCGGTGCTCAAGACCTTCCGTGCTGAACAGACAGACAGCGTTCTGGACAATCCAGACCCACGCATCGCCTGAGGTTGTTGACGATGAAGATCGGTGTAATCGGTGGCGGCCAGTTAGGTCGCATGCTGGCCCTGGCGGGGACTCCGCTGGGCATGAACTTCGCTTTCCTGGACCCCGCACCGGATGCCTGCGCAGCGGCGCTGGGTGAGCACCTGCGGGCCGATTACGGCGATCAGGATCACCTGCGTCAACTGGCGGACGAAGTCGATTTGGTGACCTTCGAATTCGAAAGCGTCCCGGCTGAAACCGTGGCCTTTCTGTCGCAATTCGTCCCGGTGTACCCGAGCGCCGAAGCGCTGCGCATCGCTCGCGATCGCTGGTTCGAGAAGAGCATGTTCAAGGAGCTGGGCATTCCGACCCCGGCCTTTGCCGACATCCAGTCGCAAGCCGACCTGGACGAAGCCGTTGCCGCCATCGGTCTGCCGGCCGTGCTGAAAACCCGTACCCTGGGTTACGACGGCAAGGGCCAGAAGGTTCTACGCAGCGCAGAAGACGTTGTGGGCACCTTCGCCGAGCTGGGCAGTGTCGCCTGCTTGCTGGAAGGCTTCGTGCCCTTCACCGGTGAAGTGTCGCTGATTGCCGTGCGCGCTCGCGATGGCGAGACGAAGTTCTACCCTCTGGTGCACAACACCCACGACAGCGGCATTCTCAAGCTGTCCGTGGCCAGCACAGACCACCCGTTGCAAGCCCTGGCCGAAGATTACTCCAGCCGCGTGCTCAAGCAACTGGAGTATGTGGGCGTGATGGCGTTCGAGTTCTTTGAAGTCGACGGTGGCCTCAAGGCCAACGAAATCGCCCCGCGTGTCCACAACTCCGGGCACTGGACCACCGAAGGCGCCGAGTGCAGCCAGTTCGAAAACCACCTGCGCGCCGTTGCCGGCCTGCCGTTGGGTTCGACCGCCAAGGTGGGCGAGAGCGCCATGCTCAACTTCATCGGCGTGGTGCCGCCGGTTGAGCAGGTCGTCGCCATCAGCGATTGCCATCTGCACCACTATGGCAAGGCGTTCAAGGTCGGCCGCAAGGTCGGTCACGCCAACTTGCGCTGTGCCGACAAGGCCACGCTGGAGCGGCAGATCCTCAAGGTCGAAGCGCTCATCGCCGAGCAATAATCCACAGGCCCGGTGGGAACCTTCGGTGACCACCACCCTCTGATGGCAGGATGCCAAAGTCTGGCTAGGCTTTGAGCAATCCATTTCACTCAGAGGGAAGCGCCATGGGAATTATTGGAACCATCTTCATCGGATTGATCGTGGGCCTGCTGGCTCGTTTCCTGAAACCGGGTGATGACAGCATGGGCTGGATCATGACCATCCTGCTCGGTATCGGTGGCTCTCTGGCGGCTACCTACGGCGGTCAGGCGCTCGGCCTCTACCAGGCGGGTCAAGGCGCAGGCTTTATCGGTGCCCTGGTGGGCGCGGTGGTGTTGCTGGTGATCTACGGCCTGGTGAAAAAGAACTGATTCAAGCGACAAAGCCCTCTCTGCCGCGCAGGCGGGGCGGGCTAGAATGCTCGGCGATTGACCGTCCCTTCTTACCGAGCACTTTCATGCGCCGTCTTCTGCTGACTCTTGTATTGCTGGGCACAGGCCTTGCCCACGCTGGCGAACTGCCAGAAACCGACTGGCTTGAGCTGATGCCCAAGTCGGACCAGAAGGCTCTCGAAGCCATGCCCGAGATCGACCACGACTCCCCTGAAGCCACTGGCACCTTTACCGACAAGGGTGGCCTGAAGCAAAGCAAGGGCCTGCCGGCGGTGATGTATTCAAGCAACACCGTGGCCTCGATGAACGACAAGCACATCCGTCTCGGCGGCTATCCCGTGCCGCTGGAAACCGATGGCAAGGGCCGCAGTACGCTGTTCTTCCTGGTGCCGTACCCGGGCGCCTGCATCCATGTGCCGCCACCCCCCCCCAATCAGCTGGTGCTGGTGCGCTATCCCAAGGGGTTGAAGCTGGACGACATCTACACGCCGCTGTGGGTGACCGGAACGCTGAAGATCGAGGCGGTCAGCAACGATCTGGCCGATGCAGCCTATGCGCTGGATGCGGCGCAGGTGCGGGTGGTGCAGGAAGCGGATCTGTAGGTATTCAGATGTGGGGGCGGGCTTACTCGCACCCACATGGCTGTTGCGCTATCAGAGCGGCTGGCTGCCGATGCTCACGCCCAGGGTATGACTCGCTCCCGGTGCCAGGGTCACGATGTCATCCATCACATTGGCGGTCTCGATGCACAGCATGCGCTGCCAGCCATCATCCGCCATGTCGCTGAATGCCGCCGCGCGCTCGGTCCACGGGTTCCAGATCACCGCCGAGCGCGAACCGTTGCTGGTCAGCTCGATGCGCCGCTCCCAAGCGGGGTCGACAATGCTCAGCGTCGGCGGGGTATCGAGGTAGATACGGTCAGTCTCGCCGGTAAAATGCAGGTCGCCGGATTGAGTGACAGTATTCCAGTTATCCAGGGTTTCGATGTAGCTCAGCCCGTCCAGCCCTTCGACATGCACGTTGCGCACATCGCTGACCGCGAAGTAGCTGTGCAGCGCCTGGCTGATGCTCACTTGGTCGGCGCCGCGATTGAGGCTGGTCAGGTTGATGTGCAACTGTTCATCCAGACGAATGCTCAGCGTCAAATCAACCTGGTGGGGCCAGCCCGGCAAGCCGCCTTCGGGGCAGGGCAGGAGGAATTCGACGTTCAGGGCTTCGCCTTCGGCTTCTATGGCGCCCAGCTCCCAGTCCATCGCCCGCACCAGCCCGTGGGCCGTAGCAGGTTGCTCGCTCACGCGCATCGCCTGCACGCTGGGCGGGTTGCGGTCCAGATTGCCAAACCACGGCCAGCACACCGGCACGCCAGCCCGGATGCTTTTGCCAGTCTTGAACACGGCCTCGTCATTGAGCCAGATCAGTGGCGGTTGCCCGGCCAGTTGATAGCTAAGGATGTGCGCGCCTTGCTGTGCCACCAGTAATTCGGCCTGACCGTGGCGAATGCGCCAGCAATTCAGATCGTCCAGTTTCACCGTTTCAACGTTGGGCGTAGGCATGATGCACATCTCGTTCAGGATCAATGACGGCAATGGACCGCAAAACGGCCGCCGGGTTTAACGCTTCCCAGGTTCAACGAGCCCTGGGCGGAACCGAACGGGTACGGCCGCTGCCATCAATGGCGACGAACACAAACACCGCTTCCGTTACTTTGCGCCACTCGCTGGACAACGGATCGTCGCTCCAGACCTCGACCATCATCTGAATCGAGCTGCGACCGATATCCAGTGCCTGGGTATAAAAGGATAGCTGAGCGCCCACGGCGACAGGGACCAGGAAGGCCATGCGATCAATCGCGACAGTGGCCACGCGACCACCGGCCACTTTGCTGGCCATTGCCGTGCCGGCCAGGTCCATCTGTGATACCAGCCAGCCGCCGAAAATATCGCCAAAGCCGTTGGTTTCACGAGGAAGTGCGGTGATTTGCAGGGCCAGGTCGCCTTGCGGAATCGGATCTTCTTGTTCGAGTTCTATCATGCCGGGGGTGCCTCTGACCCGTGACTCTTCGTTGGTACTTCAGGTGAATAGCCGTCTCCAGGAAAAACGATTCAGCCCCGAACATACTACGTTCGTCACGTTTTCCATAAGGCGAACTAGGGGGAAACTCTGCGAAATCGGCTGGTAGAGCCAGCAGCGTCTTCGCACAGCAACCCCTTCCGAGGTATTACAGACTGCGAGTATATCGAGCGGTAGACCGCGCGACGACCGTCCGGTTCTCATTTTGACCGTCAAATACGCGCTTCCATGTGCTTTTTCGAACAATTTGCTATCGTGCCAAACCTGCCCAAGCCCCTGCCAGCGTTGTTGGGGTTGCAGATCTGACTATAAGAAGAGAAGCCCTTGCCATGATCACAGCGCCATCGAGCATAGCGACACCCGCGCAACCCGCACGTCCCTTGACCCGCAACGATTACAAGACTCTGTCGCTTTCCGCCCTGGGCGGTGCGCTGGAGTTTTACGACTTCATTATCTTCGTGTTTTTCGCCACGGTCGTCGGGAAGCTGTTCTTTCCGGCGGACATGCCCGAGTGGCTGCGCTTGATGCAGACCTTCGGCATTTTTGCTGCCGGTTACCTGGCGCGCCCATTGGGCGGCATCGTCATGGCGCACTTCGGCGACCTGTTGGGGCGCAAGAAAATGTTCACGTTGAGCATTTTCATGATGGCCGTTCCGACCTTGATCATGGGCCTGCTGCCCACGTACGCGCAGATTGGCATGTGGGCCCCCATCCTGCTGTTGCTGATGCGGGTGATTCAGGGCGCCGCCATTGGTGGTGAAGTGCCGGGTGCCTGGGTATTCGTTTCCGAACACGTGCCCGGGCGGCACATCGGTTACGCCTGCGGCACGCTGACGTCGGGCCTCACGGCGGGCATCCTGCTGGGCTCACTGGTCGCCACGGCGATCAACAGCATTTATACCCCGGAGCAGGTGTCCGATTACGCTTGGCGGATCCCGTTCCTGTTGGGCGGTGTATTTGGCCTGTTTTCGGTCTACCTGCGCCGCTGGCTGCACGAAACCCCGGTGTTCGCCGAGCTGCAACTGCGCAAGGCGCTGGCCGAAGAGGTACCGTTGCGTGCGGTGCTGCGCGACCATCGCGGCGCTATCGCCATCTCGATGCTGCTGACCTGGCTGCTGTCGGCGGGGATCATCGTGGTCATTCTGATGACGCCCACGGTGCTGCAGACGGTCTACCATTTCCCGGCGACCACGGCGCTGCAGGCCAACAGCCTGGCGATCGTATTCCTGAGCCTGGGCTGCGTGGCGTCTGGTGCGCTGGCTGACCGTTTCGGTGCCGGTCGGGTATTCGTGTTCGGTAGCGGCTTGCTGCTGTTGAGCTCGTGGACCTTCTACCACAGCCTGTTCAACCACCCTGACTGGCTGTTCCCGATGTACTCCCTGACCGGACTGCTGGTCGGCACCATCGGTGCCGTGCCCTATGTCATGGTCAAGGCATTCCCGGCGGTGGTGCGCTTCAGCGGCCTGTCGTTCTCCTACAACCTGGCCTATGCGATCTTCGGTGGCCTGACCCCGATGGTCGTTACCTTGCTGCTCAAGGAGAGCCCGATGGGGCCTGCCTACTATGTCGCGATCATCTGCGGCGTGGGGATCGTGGTGGGGGGCTATCTCTGGAGGAAAGGGCGATAACGATAAGCAGTCAGTTGCTAAGGCTTGCGCCAGTGCGAAAGCCTTGCATCACATTCACCTGACGGTAAGCGCGCTCCGCGCTCAATCATGTTGTCCAAAGCTTGCGCAGCATGTGCCGGTAGAATGACTTCATGTTCGACCATCAGGTCGAGTAACCAGAGGGCGCCATACACTTGTACCCCATCTCGCTGAGCCTGGCGTCTGAGTTTGCCATCGCCGGTCAACAATGGTCGGCCAGTTTCCTGCGCTAGCAGATAGCAGGAAACATCGGCCAGCGAGCTATTGTTGTGTTCGACTTTGAGGCTGAACAGTTTGGCGACTCCGGACCCATCAAAGGACTCAATAATCAAACCATGAGCGAGCAATTCGTCATGGGGGAAATCTTCGAGCTCATGCAGTACGAAATCCGTACAGCATAGAGAGAACGGCAGTTTGAACATCTGCTCCAATAGTCCAGCATTTCTGAAATCGATCCAGATATTCGTATCGCTGATGTAGACCAGAGTCATGCACTCTCCAGTGAGCCCAGGAAGTTTGGATCAAGTGTGCTCACTGGTTTGCGTAAAAGTTCCGCTGCGCGGGATTTAGTGATCAACCCTTCCGCCAGTCCCCAGAACACTAACGACTCGAAACGCTGCGGTGGCTTGCAGGGCATCGGCTCGGGCTCAACCTTCCGCCAGCCATTTGCACTGAATTGAATACTGAGGGATTTGTAACCGCCGTCGCTGAGCAGATTCAGGTCCTTGAGTCGGCGCAGCGCAGCGTGCATAGAAATCCCATACTGGCGTTTAGCGATGAGCAGTTCGCGGGGATGAACCCGTGAGCGAGGGTGGCTACCGAAATCGCTGGTGACCCCTTTGGCTGGGTAGAGGAAGGCTCCCGCGAAACGATGGCAGCAGTTTTCCTTGTCCCGTTCGGACATGGCTTCAGGCAACTTCATGACCCAATGGCCGAGCTCATGAGCCGCTGTGAAGCGGATACGTTCACCTGGACGCTCGGCATTCAGCGCGATCAAGACATGGCGCCCATCACTGGTGGCGGCGCAGGCCCCGTCGAAGTCATCCGGCCCCATGAGCATCGCTACCTTGATGCTGTGCTCTTCCAGTTGTTCGGTCAGGTTGGAAATCGGATCGCTACCAATTCCCCAAAACTCACGTAATGCCTCGGCGGCATGTTCGGCTTCATCTATAGAGGAGACCGGTAGCATTTGCGCCGGGGTGGCCGGAGTCTGAATGTCCACTAGGTCGAAGCAATCCTCCAAAGCGATATAGCGCTCGAGATGTTCGCGAATCTGCTCTTCAACCTGAACCTGACGGTATTTGGGCATTTTCGCCAGTTTGCGAAACTCCAATGGTGCGAGCGGTACAGCGTCCGCACGGAAGAAGTACTCAGGATTCACCTGCAGTACCTTGGCCATTTGCAGCAACCGGGCGGAATTAGGGGTGCTTAACCCTTTCTCGTACTTGCTCAAACCTTGCTTGGTAATGTCACCAAGCTGGAGCGCCAGAGCGTCAAGGGACAGACCCCGCAGTAGGCGAGCACGGTGAATTCGGTCGTTGATCATGAGTTCCTCTCGTGGTTGACAAGAATATATTTTATGATTGATTTGTCAACCGCGCTACAAGGTATTGGTGTTTCTGCTTTTCGAGTGCTGGCCTTTCATCTAATTGTCATATTCAAGTCATAGAGTGTTCACACGGCCTGCCGATACTTGGCCCCGACTTAACACACCCTATTACCAGGAGTAAGGCATGAAACTGAAGCGTTTGATGGCGGCAATGACCTTTGTCGCTGCTGGCGTTGCGACTGCCAACGCAGTTGCCGCTGTTGATCCTGCGATCCCGAGCTACACCAAGACCACTGGTGTGTCGGGCAACCTGTCCAGCGTCGGCTCCGATACCCTGGCCAACCTCATGACCCTGTGGGCTGAGCACTACAAAAAAGAATACCCGAACGTAAACATCCAGATTCAGGCGGCCGGTTCCTCCACCGCGCCACCCGCGCTGACTGAAGGCACCGCTAACCTGGGCCCGATGAGCCGTAAAATGAAGGACAACGAGCTGCAGGCCTTCGAAACCAAATACGGCTACAAGCCGACCGCCATTCCGGTTGCCGTGGATGCCCTGGCCGTGTTCGTGCACAAGGACAACCCGATCAAGCACATGACCATGGAGCAGGTTGACGCGATCTTCTCCTCGACCCGCCTGTGCGGCAGCAAAACCGACGTCAAGACCTGGGGTGACCTGGGTGTGACCGGCGACCTGGCCAACAAGCCAGTCCAGCTGTTCGGCCGTAACTCGGTATCCGGCACCTACGGCTACTTCAAGGAAGAAGCCCTGTGCAAAGGCGACTTCAAGCCAAACGTCAACGAACAACCAGGCTCGGCCTCGGTGGTGCAGTCGATCAGCTCTTCGCTGAACGGCGTTGGCTACTCGGGCATCGGTTACAAGACCGCTAGCGTCAAGACCGTCGCCCTGGCCAAGAAAGGCAGCACCGAGTTCGTCGAAGACACCGAAGAAAACGCACTGAACGGCAAGTACCCGCTGTCGCGTTTCCTCTACGTGTACGTCAACAAGGCCCCGAACAAGCCTCTGGCCCCGCTGGAAGCTGAGTTCGTGAAGCTGGTTCTGTCCAAGCAAGGCCAGGAAGTTGTAGTAAAAGACGGCTACATCCCGCTGCCAGCCAAAGTTGCCGCCAAGGCACTGGCTGACCTGGGTCTGCAAGAAGGTGGCACTGAAGTCGCAAAAAAGTAAAACCCTGAGTCCGGTTTGATATCTCCGGACTCACGTGAGGGGCGGCAGGAGTCGCCCCTCACACACCTCTAATTCTCTATCCACCGCCAGTACCCGCTGGAGGCGGATTTGTCGCGTCACTGCATTGTCATCTTTCTGTCATACAGGATCGCTAGGGTGTGCGCATGAATGATCTGGCCAATTCCAACATGACTACTAATCCCCCCAAGCGAATTGATTTCAATACGCCTGAGCTGCAACGCAAGCGTCGCATTCGCGCGCTCAAGGATCGCCTGACCCGCTGGTATGTCCTCATCGGCGGCCTTGCCGTACTCGGCGCCATCACCCTGATCTTTTTCTTCCTTGCCTACGTCGTCGCGCCCCTGTTCCAGGGCGCCGAGCTGACCAGCAAGGACGCGATCACCCCGGCCTGGATGCAAGACGCCGGCAAGCCGCTGATGATCTCCCTCGAAGAACAGAACCAGGTCGCCCTGCGGGTTTCCGACAAGGGCCAGGCATTGTTCTTCGATATCGACAGTGGCGCCGAACTGCGCCGTGTTGACCTGGCGATCCCGGCCGGTGTCAGCGTGACGTCCATTGGCAAGGATCAGCCAGGTCATCCGCTGGTTGCCGTGGGCCTGTCCAACGGTCAGGCGCTGGTGTTCCGCCATACCTATAAAGTTAGCTACCCGGACGGCAAGAAAACCATTTCGCCGGCCATCGAGTATCCGTACGGCGAAACGCCGATCGTGTTGAACGAGCAGGGCGGTGCGCTGGAGCACGTCAGCCTCAACGCCACGGATTCGACCCTGTTGCTTGCCGGCTCTACCGGCGCCCAGTTGCATGTGCTGTCGCTGACCAGCGAAGAGAACATGATGACCGGTGAGGTCACCAACGAGCAGAAGCGCATCGAGCTGCCGCAGATGACCGAGCCGGTGAAGAACATCTTCGTCGACCCGCGTCAGCAGTGGCTATATGTGGTCAACGGGCGTGCCCAGGCCGACGTGTTCAACCTGCGCGACAACAGCCTCAACGGCCGTTACAAACTGCTCGAAAACGGCGAGACCGAGATCACCGCCAGCACTCAGTTGGTGGGCGGCATCTCGCTGATCTTCGGTGACTCCAAAGGTGGCCTGGCCCAGTGGTTCATGGCCCGCGATCCGGATGGCGAACAACGCCTGAAGCAGATCCGCACCTTCCAGATGGGGTCTGCGCCGATCGTTGAAATCACCGCCGAAGAGCGCCGCAAAGGTTTTGTTGCCCTCGATGCGTCCGGCAAGCTCGGCGTATTCCACAGCACCGCCCACCGTACCTTGCTGGTGGACCAGGTGGTCGACGGCCAGGGGCTGTTCGGTCTGTCGCCACGGGCCAACCGTGTGATCGTGGAGCAGGGCGGCAAGCTGCAACCGCTGCTGCTGGACAACCCGCACCCGGAAGTTTCGTGGAGCGCGTTGTGGAATAAGGTCTGGTATGAAAACTACGACGAACCTAAATACGTCTGGCAATCGACCGCCGCCAACACGGACTTCGAACCCAAGCTGAGCTTGTCGCCGCTGACCTTCGGTACCTTGAAGGCTGCGTTCTACGCCATGCTGTTGGCCGCGCCGTTGGCCGTTGCCGCCGCGATCTACACCGCCTACTTCATGGCTCCGGGCATGCGTCGCAAGGTCAAGCCAGTGATCGAGCTGATGGAAGCGATGCCGACGGTGATCCTCGGTTTCTTCGCCGGTCTGTTCTTGGCGCCGTACGTCGAAGGGCACCTGCCGGGGATCTTCAGCCTGCTGTTGCTGATGCCGGTCGGCATCCTGGTGGCCGGGTTCACCTTCAGTCGCCTGCCTGAGTCCCTGCGCTTGAAAGTGCCGGACGGCTGGGAGAGCGCGATCCTGATCCCGGTGATCCTGTTTGTGGGTTGGTTGTCGTTGTACATGAGCCCGTACATGGAAACCTGGTTCTTCGGCGGCGACATGCGCATGTGGATCTCCCATGACCTGGGTATCACCTACGACCAGCGCAACGCCCTGGTGGTTGGCTTGGCCATGGGCTTCGCGGTTATCCCGAACATCTACTCGATCGCTGAAGATGCCGTGTTCAGTGTGCCCCGCGGCCTGACCCTGGGCTCCCTGGCCCTTGGCGCCACGCCGTGGCAGACCATGACTCGCGTGGTAATCCTCACCGCCAGCCCGGGCATCTTCTCGGCACTGATGATCGGCATGGGTCGTGCGGTCGGCGAAACCATGATCGTGTTGATGGCTACCGGTAACACCCCGGTCATGGAAATGAACCTGTTCGAAGGCCTGCGTACCCTGGCTGCCAACGTTGCGGTGGAAATGCCGGAGTCGGAAGTCGGCGGCAGTCACTACCGCGTGCTGTTCCTCTCGGCGCTGGTACTGCTGTTGTTCACCTTCGTCATGAACACCCTCGCGGAGCTGATTCGTCAGCGTCTGCGCAAGAAATACTCGTCGCTTTAAGAAAGGTAGAAGTCTGTGAAACAGAACTCCCTGAAAGGATGGTTCAAGAGCGGCGCCCCGGGCGTCTGGATCAGCGGTGGCGCGGTGGCCATCGCGGTCATCATGACCATTGGCTTGCTGGCAGTGATTGCCGTGCGCGGTCTGGGCCATTTCTGGCCGGCAGACCTGATACAGGCCCAGTACCAGGTGCCGGGCCAGGCCAACCATGTCGTGGTTGGCGAAGTGGTGCAGAAAGAAGAAGTGCCACGCGAGCGCCTGAAAAGCGCTGGCCTGCCGGTACCCGACGAGGGTCCGGAGTTCATGACACGCGAGCTGATCAAGGTTGGCAACCGTGACTTGAATGGCAGTGACTTCACCTGGATCGTCGGCGAGTGGCTGACCAACCAGACCACACCGCGGGAACTGATGGTTATCGAGCGCCGTGAGTGGGGCAATTTCTACGGTTACCTGGTCAACGTCAAACAGGACGGCAAGGTCATCGCCGAAGGCGAGGCAGCATGGCCTGAGCTGCAAGCGCGAATCAAGCGGGTCAGCCAGCTGGCAGCCCAGCTCAAGACCCTGGAAAAAGTCGACATCGGCGCGATCAACGCCGGTCTGGAGCGCGTTCGTCTGCACGGTCGCAAACTGGAGCTCGACGGCAACCTCGATGCTGCTGCACAGGCAGACATGGAGTCTGAGCGTGCTGAACTGAATGCCCGTTATCAGGACATCGAAAAGCGCCTTGGCGAACTGCATGCACAGGTCAATCGCGACAGCCTCACGGCCCGTGATGCCAATGGCAAGGAAATCGAAATCGAACTCGGCAAGGTGGTTCATGCCTTCCAGCCGAACGCGATGGGGACCTTCACCAAGATCGGCTTCTACTTCAGCAAGGTCTGGGAGTTCCTGAGCGACGATCCGCGTGAAGCCAACACCGAAGGCGGGATCTTCCCGGCGATTTTCGGTACGGTGATGATGACCCTGATCATGGCGATGATCGTTACCCCATTTGGTGTGCTGGCAGCGGTCTACCTGCGTGAATATGCCAAGCAGAACACCCTGACCCGGGTGATCCGCATCGCCGTGAACAACCTGGCGGGTGTTCCGGCCATCGTTTACGGGGTCTTCGGCCTGGGCTTCTTCGTCTATGTACTGGGCGGTTCGGTTGACCGGCTGTTCTTCCCGGAAGCCTTGCCGGCGCCGACCTTCGGCACCCCGGGCCTGCTCTGGGCCTCGCTGACCCTGGCGCTGCTGGCGGTGCCGGTGGTGATCGTGGCCACCGAGGAAGGCCTGGCGCGGATCCCTCGCACCGTGCGTGAAGGCTCCCTGGCCTTGGGCGCGACCAAGGCTGAGACCCTGTGGAAAATTGTCCTGCCGATGGCTAGCCCGGCGATGATGACCGGCATGATCCTCGCCGTGGCCCGCGCCGCGGGTGAAGTGGCGCCGCTGATGCTGGTGGGGGTGGTGAAACTGGCACCGTCGCTGCCGCTGGACGGCAACTACCCGTACCTGCACCTGGATCAGAAGATCATGCACCTGGGCTTCCACATTTATGACGTCGGCTTCCAGAGCCCGAACGTCGAAGCCGCGCGACCGCTGGTGTACGCCACGGCGCTGCTGCTGGTGCTGGTGATTGCCACCCTGAACCTGTCGGCAGTGTGGATTCGTAACCACCTGCGCGAAAAGTACAAAGCGCTGGATAGCTGATAGCCCCTGTAGGAGCGAGCTTGCCCCGGGCGGCGCTCCGACGATGGTCGTCCAGGCACAGAAATTGTGTCGGTTGTTCCATCTTCGCGAGCAAGCTCGCTCCTACGGAAGAATGATGTAACCGCAAGCTTGAGCTTGCGGCTCACTGAACCGAATTTGTTAGCACAGGGAGCCTCCCATGCAGCACGAAGCACATACCCACGGCATCAACATGTCGGCCCTGGGTCGCGACAAACAGAGCCTGAACCTCGAGCAGGAAACCGTGGCCATCGAAGTGCCGGGCCTGAGCCTGTACTACGGCGACAAACAAGCGTTGTTCGATGTCAGCATGAATATTCCCAAGCAGCGCGTGACCGCTTTCATCGGTCCGTCCGGCTGCGGCAAATCCACGCTGCTGCGTACCTTCAACCGCATGAACGACCTGGTGGACGGTTGCCGCGTAGAAGGCGAGATCAACCTGTACGGCAACAACATCTACCGCAAGGGCGAAGACGTGGCTGAGCTGCGTCGTCGTGTCGGCATGGTGTTCCAGAAGCCGAACCCGTTCCCGAAAACCATCTACGAAAACGTGGTCTACGGCCTGCGTATCCAGGGCATCAACAAAAAGCGTGTGCTCGACGAAGCGGTCGAGTGGGCGTTGAAAGGTGCGGCCCTGTGGGATGAGGTCAAGGACCGTCTGCATGAGTCGGCACTGGGCCTGTCCGGTGGCCAGCAGCAACGTCTGGTGATTGCCCGCACCATTGCCGTGGAGCCGGAAGTGCTGTTGCTCGACGAACCGTGCTCGGCACTCGATCCGATCTCGACGCTGAAAGTCGAAGAACTGATCTACGAACTCAAATCCAAGTTCACCATCGTCATCGTGACCCACAACATGCAGCAAGCCGCCCGGGTTTCCGATTACACGGCGTTCATGTACATGGGCAAGCTGGTGGAGTTCGGCGACACCGACACCCTGTTTACCAATCCGTCGAAGAAGCAGACCGAAGACTACATCACCGGTCGGTATGGTTAGCAGCAGCTGCAAGCCGCAAGCTTCAAGCGGCAAGTAAGAGCGGTTCGAGTACGACACAAAACAGCTTGCAGCTTGTAGCTTGCAGCTCACAGCTATCGCGGAGCAAAAGATGATTTCGAAGGAAGGCTTAACCCACCACATCTCCCAGCAGTTCAACGCCGAGCTCGAAGAGGTGCGCAGTCACCTGTTGGCCATGGGCGGGCTGGTCGAGAAACAGGTCAACGACGCGGTGACCGCGCTGATCGAGGCCGACTCGGGTCTGGCCCAGCAAGTGCGCGAGATCGATGACCAGATCAACCAGATGGAACGTAACATCGACGAAGAATGCCTGCGCATTCTGGCCCGTCGTCAGCCGGCGGCGTCCGACTTGCGCTTGATCATCAGCATCTCCAAGTCGGTGATCGACCTGGAGCGTATCGGCGACGAAGCCACCAAGATCGCCCGCCGCGCTATTCAGCTGTGTGAAGAAGGCGAGGCGCCGCGGGGTTACGTCGAGGTGCGCCACATCGGTGACCAGGTGCGCAACATGGTGCGTGATGCACTGGATGCCTTCGCTCGATTCGACGCCGACCTGGCGTTGTCCGTGGCCCAGTACGACAAGATCATTGACCGTGAATACAAGACGGCGCTGCGTGAGCTGGCGACCTATATGATGGAAGACCCTCGCTCTATCTCGCGGGTGTTGAACATCATCTGGGTCCTGCGTTCGCTGGAGCGTATCGGCGACCACGCGCGCAACATCTCTGAGCTGGTGATTTACCTGGTGCGCGGCACGGATGTGCGTCACATGGGCCTCAAGCGCATGAAAGAAGAAGTTGAAGGCACCAGCGGTGAAACAGCTAATGTTCCGGGCGAAGCTGACGATAAGTAAGATTGCCCACGTAAAGCGCCCGGCCTTTTGGCCGGGCGTTTTTGTTTGGGCCTTTGGATTTCAAAGCACCCGCGAACGAAAAAGTCCCGGCGTGACTGAAGAGTTTTGGCGAAGTGCCATCAGCCAGGCGTTATGCTGGTCGGGATTATAAAAGGGGTGTTCGATGAGTAAGGTCAGTGTGTTGGTCGTGGACGATGCTGCGTTCATTCGTGACCTGATGAAAAAGTGCCTGCGTAACTACTTCCCGGGCATACGCATCGAAGACGCGGTCAACGGCAAAAAGGCCCAGGCCTTGCTGGCACGCGAAACCTTTGATCTGGTGCTGTGCGACTGGGAAATGCCGGAAATGTCCGGCCTTGAGTTGCTGACCTGGTGCCGTGAGCAGGACGCACTCAAGGCCATGCCGTTCGTAATGGTCACCAGCCGCGGCGACAAGGAGAACGTGGTCCAGGCGATCCAGGCGGGTGTCTCGGGTTATGTGAGCAAGCCGTTCACCAACGAACAATTGCTGACCAAGGTCAAGCAGGCCCTGAACAAGGTCGGCAAGCTTGACGCCTTGATGAACGGTACGCCGCCCAAGATGACGTCGGCGTTCGGCAACGATTCCCTCAATGCCCTGACTGGCGGCAAGGCAGCAGTGTCTACCACGGCGGCTCCGGCACCCAATGCCTACCTGCAAAACACGGCCGCGCCAGTCACGGCTGCAGCGCCGGCCAAGGGTTTGCTCAACAGCCCTGCGGTCAAAGCAGCGCCATCGGTTGCTGGTGGGCGTGGTCAGGGTCAGTTGCGCCTGCCAAGCGGCATACAGCAATGCGTGATCAAGGCCTTGAGCATCAAGGAAGCGCTGCTGGTGGTGAAACGCACCGACACTTTGCCGCAAGTGCTCGACAGTGCCGTGCTTGACCTGGAGCAGGGCGACAACGCCGAAGTCGCGCGCTTGAACGGTTACCTGCACGCTATCGTCGCTCACGAGCCGAAACCTGACAGCGAGTGGCTGCAACTGACCTTTCGCTTCGTCGACCAGGACGCGCAAAAACTCGACTATATCTCCCGCCTGATCGCCCGGGGCACAGCGCAGAAGCACTTCGTACCGGGTGCATAATTTTTAAAGCCGATCGTTCCACGCTCCCGCGTGGGAATGCCTCTCTGGACGCTTCGCGTCCGTTTCAAGCTGGGGCGCAGAGCGTCCCTGGCTGCATGCCCGCCCAGAGCGTGCTAACGATCATTTGAAACATCTGCCCGCTACGCGGGTCAGTTCTGGCTGCTAGGCTCCTTTCCAGGCCTTCCTCGACAGAACTTTGCCCATGCTCGCGCGATTGCTGGTTCTTTGTGTCCTGTTCATTGCCTCCACCTCGGCCGTGGCGGTGACTATTTACAAGTCCAAGGATGCCTATGGCGTGGTGTCCTACAGCGATCGACCCTCCCGTGGCGCCAAGGTGTTTGTGTTCCGCGACCGGATGGACGAACGCCTCGAGCGTCAGGTCCATCTCTCGGTAAAGAAACACAAGGGCACCCACAGTCTGTTTGTGCGCAATGACCTGTATGCGCCGGTAGAGGTCGAGCTGAGTGTGCGCGGGCTGAACAATGTCAGGGGCGCGCCAGCGAAGCCGATCCGCCGGGTAGTGCCAGCGCGCAGCAATACGCGCCTGGTGCAGCTCACGGCGATCCGTGCCGGCAAGCCGCTGACCTATATCCCCAAGCTCAAATATTCCCTGGGCGACCCCTCAGGTACCACGCTGGCCTATCGGTATCCACTGCCGTGGCGGGGTGGGCCGTTTCGCCTGAGTCAGGGCGCCAATGGCCGATACAGTCACTATGGGCCCAAAAATCGCTATGCCATGGACATCGCCATGCCCGAGGGCACACCGATCATTGCTGCGCGCGGTGGCATCGTGGTGAAAACCGAGAACCGTCAGAGTGGGCGCGGTACCAACCCCTCGGGCAACTTTGTGCGAGTGCTGCACGACGACGGAACCATGGGGGTTTACCTGCACCTCAAGCGTGGTTCGGTCCGGGTGCGGGAAGGCCAGCGGGTAAGGGTGGGCAGCGCATTGGCGCTGTCGGGCAATACCGGCAACAGCAGCGGGCCCCATCTGCATTTCGTGGTGCAGCGCAATACCGGGCTGGGGCTGGTGTCGATTCCGTATCAGTTCAGCCAGCCGGTGGGCAGCCTGCCGAACTTTGCGCTCGGCAGGCAGTAGTCCATTCACCACAGAAACCTGATTGTGATTGGTCCCGGGCTCAGTCGAGCATCAGTACCTTGGCCAGGACAATTTTCGGACCTTTCATCTTTTTGATGATGATCCGCAGGCCTTCGACTTCCAGGACTTCTTCCTCTTCCGGCACGCGCTTGAGGCTTTCGTAGACCAGCCCGGCAAGGGTTTCGGCTTCGACGTGATCCAGATCGATACCCAGCAACCGTTCGACCTTGAACAGCGGGGTGTCACCGCGTACCAGCAGTTTGCCCGGCTGGTAAGCCAGGATGCCGCGCTCGGCTTTGCGATGTTCGTCCTGGATGTCGCCTACCAGCACTTCCAGCACGTCCTCCATGGTCAGGTAGCCGATGATATTGCCGTCGGCTTCCTCCACCACGGCGAAGTGCGAGCCGCCCTTGCGGAACTGTTCCAGCAGTTGCGACAGCGGCATGTGCCGCGATACGCGCTCCAGCGGGCGGGTCAGTTCCGCCAGGTTGAACGATTCTGGAATGTGGTCCAGGGCCGCCAGTTCCAGCAGCAGGTCCTTGATGTGTAGCAGGCCGACGAACTCCTGGCGTTCGCTGTCGTACACCGGGTAGCGGCTGAATTTATGACGGCGGAACAGCGCCAGGATTTCCTTCAGCGGTGCGTTGAACTCCAGTGTGACCAGGTCTTCCCGGGAGTTGGCCCAGTCGACCACTTCCAGCTCGCCCATTTCCACGGCCGAGGCGAGTACACGCATGCCTTGGTCGCTCGGGTCCTGGCCACGGCTGGAGTGCAGGATCAGCTTCAGTTCTTCACGGCTGTAATGGTGCTCGTGGTGCGGGCCGGGTTCACCTTGGCCTGCGATGCGCAAAATGGTGTTGGCGCTGGCGTTGAGCAAGTAGATGGCCGGGTACATGGCCCAGTAGAACAGGTACAGCGGCACCGCTGTCCACAGCGACAGCAGCTCGGGCTTGCGGATGGCCCAGGATTTCGGGGCCAATTCACCCACCACGATGTGCAGGTACGAAATGATGAAGAAGGCGGTAAAGAACGACACGCCCTTGACCACTTCCGGCGAGTCGACGCCGACGGCGCTCAGGACGGGCTCGAGAATGTGGGCAAACGCCGGCTCACCGACCCAGCCCAGTCCCAGAGACGCGAGGGTGATGCCCAGTTGGCAGGCCGAGAGGTAAGCGTCGAGCTGACTGTGCACCGTGCGCAGGATGTGCCCGCGCCAGCCGTTCTTGTCAGCGATGGCCTCGACCCGGGTCGAGCGCAATTTGACCATGGCAAATTCAGCGGCAACGAAGAAGCCGTTGAGCAGAACCAGGATCAGTGCAAAAAGAATCATGCCGAAGTCGGCGAAGAGTGTTGCGAGGGACAAGCCAGGGGAAGGGTCCATGATGGGGTTTTGCGGGTTCCGTATTGTCGAAAAAAAGGGGGATCTACGAGCCTGAAAGGCAGGCCCAAGTCAACCAATGTAGCGGCTGACAGGGGGCTTGCCTAGAGGTAAGTGGGTTGTAGGGCTAGTCGGTCAGGCTGCCGGCGCGCAATTTTGTGACCTGCGCGGGCACGAAATGGCAGGTGAATGTGCTGCCATGACCCGGAACGCTGCTGATCTCCATGCGTGCACGGTGGCGCAACAGAACGTGCTTCACGATCGCCAGGCCAAGCCCGGTGCCGCCCGTATTGGAGTTGCGGCTGGAATCTACGCGGTAGAAGCGTTCGGTCAGGCGCGGCAGGTGTTTGTTGTCGATGCCGATCCCGGAGTCTTGCACGCTCAGGTGCGCGCCGTGCTCATCGCCCCACCAGCGGATGCGGATGTTGCCTTCGGCCGGGGTGTACTTCACGGCGTTGAACACCAGGTTGGAAAACGCGCTGCGCAATTCGGCTTCACTGCCCTTGAGCTGGATGGACGGGTCAGCTTCCAGCGTGATCTTCTGATTGCGCTGCGCGGACAACGCCACCGCGTCGCTCTTGATCGACTGCAGCAGGCCGTCGATGGCGACAGGCTGGTTGTCTGACGGGTAATCGGTGGCTTCAAGTTTGGCCAGCAACAGCAAGTCATTGAGCAAGGTTTGCATGCGCCCGCCTTGCTGCTGCATCTGCTGCAGTGCGCGGGTCCAGCGCGGGTTCACGTCTTCGACGTTGTCGAGCAGGGTCTCCAGATAGCCACTGATCACCGTCAATGGCGTGCGCAGTTCATGGGAAACGTTGGCGATGAAGTCTTTGCGCATTTGCTCCAGCTGATGGATGCGCGTCACGTCGCGTACCAACATCAGGTGCTCATTGTTGCCGTAGCGGGTGATGTACAGCTGAATGCGCACCCGGTCATTGGTCGGTGACGGAATTTCCAGCGGCTCGGCGTAGCTGTCCTGCTCGAAGTATTCCTTGAAGCGCGGGTGGCGCACCAGGTTGGTCACCGGCTGTCCACTGTCCTGTGGTGTCTTGAGGCCGAGCAAGGTTTCGGCGGCGCGGTTCCACCACTCCAGGTTGCCGTCGCTGTCGAGCATGACCACCGCATCTTTGAGCGCTGCGGTGGATTCCTGGACCCGGTCGATCACCGCTTGCAGGCGTCCGCGCACACGCTGATCGCGGCGCTGCAGGTGGTAGATGCTGTCGAATACTTCGCCCCACAGGCCGTAGCCATCGGGCGGCGCCTCGTCAGGCTTGTGCAGTCGCAGCCACTCGTGCAGACGCAACAATTGCTTGAGGGTCCAGGCCAGGTAGATGCCCAGGCCCGCGGCCAGGCTCCAGCCGTAGTAGCCTGTGATCAGGCCGATTACCAGGCAGCCGGTGACCAGCAACAGCATGTGGCGGATCAGGGTGCCATGCCAGTTTTGGTTCACGGAAAATATGCGTCCTTGAATGTGGGGCAACGACCAGTCTCAAGCGGCAAGCTACAAGCGGCATCCAACTTGCCACTTGTAGCTTAACGCTTGCAGCTACCGCTATCAGGCCTTGGTCGAAAAACGATAGCCAGTGCCGCGCACGGTTTGTACCAGATTCTCGTAGGCATCACCCAGGGCTTTGCGTAGGCGACGGATATGCACATCGACGGTGCGCTCTTCGACATACACATTGCCACCCCAGACTTGGTCCAGCAGTTGGCCACGGGTGTAGGCGCGCTCCTGGTGGGTCATGAAAAACTGCAGCAGGCGATATTCGGTCGGGCCCATCTCGGCCGGGCTGCCGTCGATGGTCACGCGGTGGCTGATCGGGTCCAGCAGCAAGCCACCGACTTCAATCGGCGCTTCGCCATCGCTGGGGCCAGTGCGACGCAACACAGCCTTCAGGCGCGCGACCAGTTCGCGTGGTGAAAAGGGTTTGGTGATGTAGTCATCGGCGCCCACTTCCAGGCCCTGGATCTTGTTGTCCTCTTCGCCTTTGGCCGTGAGCATGATGATCGGGATGTCCCCGGTCAGCTCATCGCGCTTGAGGCGGCGGGCCAGTTCGATGCCAGAGGTGCCGGGCAGCATCCAGTCGAGCAGGATCAGGTCGGGCTTGCGGTCGATGATGATGGCATGGGCCTGTTGCGAATTCTCGGCCTCCAGGCAGTCATAACCAGCCATTTCCAACGCAACGGCGATCATTTCGCGAATGGGCGCTTCGTCGTCGACGATCAGAATGCTCCTGCCAACCATGCCTTTCTCCTCTTGTCATTTAACTGTCTTGCGCCGCATTAGATAACGGAATTATTGCAGTCGTGTGACAGTATTTTAGTGCCTCTGCGATTGCCGCGATCCTGAACTACGCTTTAAGTCCGAATCCTGACAACCACAAAGGAAGGTTCCATGACTCATTACGCTCAATCCTTTAAAGCCTTGGCACTGGCGGCCGCATTGGCATTGCCCACCATGGCGTTCGCCGCCGATCCGGCAATGATGAAAGGCGGCATGATGGTCGATCATAAGGGCATGACGGTGTACACGTTCGACCAGGACGCGAGTGGCAAGTCGATGTGCAGTGGTGAGTGTGCCAAAAACTGGCCGCCCATGATGGCCCCGGCAGATGCCAAGGCGGACGGCAAATGGTCGGTCATCAAGCGTGACGACGGCATGATGCAGTGGGCGTACGACGGCAAGCCGCTGTACACCTTTGTCAAAGACGAAAAACCTGGAGAAATGAAAGGCGACGGCATGAAGAACGTCTGGCACGTCGTTCACGAGTCGCAGAAGTAACAGCTGCCGGGCTTGTAGCAGCTGGCTGTGCCAGCTGCTACCCTCGGCGCGCCAGTCAGCGCAGCGCGTAGTCCAGCACGATCCCGACGAAAATCGCCAACCCGGCCCAGTGGTTGTGCAGGAATGCCTGGAAGCACTTGAGACGATCCCTGTCGCGGGTGTACCAGAACTCCCAGGCAAAACACCCGGCCGCCGCCAGCAATCCGAGGTGGAACCAGCCGCCCAGCTCGAATGTCGAGCCGGCCAGCAGCAAGCACGCCAGCGCCAGCGATTGCAGGGTGAGAATGATCACCCGATCGGCATCGCCAAACAGAATCGCCGTGGATTTCACGCCGATTTTCAGATCGTCATCGCGGTCGGTCATGGCGTAGTAGGTGTCGTAGCCCACCGTCCACAGCAGATTGGCAATCCATAGCAGCCAGGCACTGGCCGGCAGTTCACCGGTTTCGGCGGTGAACGCCATCGGCATACCCCAGGAAAACGCCGCGCCCAGTACCACTTGCGGGTAATAGGTGTAGCGCTTCATGAACGGGTAGGTGGCGGCCAGGGCCAAGCCACCGAACGACAGCCAGACCGTGGGCGCGTTGGTGCACAGCACCAGCAGGAAACTCACGCCCATCAGCAGGGCGAAGAACACCAGCGCTTCCCTGGAGCTGATCCTGCCGGCGGCCAGCGGCCGTTGTGCGGTGCGCTTCACATGGCCGTCGACCTTGCGGTCGGCCCAGTCGTTGATCACGCAGCCGCCGGCGCGGGTCAACACCACGCCGAGGACGAAAATCGCAATGTTGGCCAGCGACGGCGAGCCTTTGCCAGCAATCCACAGTGCCCACAGGGTTGGCCAGAGCAGCAGGTAAATGCCAATCGGCTTGTCCATGCGCGTCAACTGAATGAAGTCCCAGGCGCGCGGGTTCAGGCGATTCAGTGATTTGAGCAGACTCTGGTACATCAGCGATGATTCCCATCCAGATTGACGGCCTGCCACAGCGCCGGCAGGAATACCTCGGCGACCAGCACGCTCAGGCCTCCCCGATCAAAACGCGAACGCCGGCCCCACAGCTCGGGGGTTTGGGCTGCTTTCGGCAGCCATTGCAGTGGGTAGTGACACACCTCGATGGCACGGCGCTGGAACGCCTGGTCGCAAAACAGCAGTTCGCCCAATGAGCGGCTGCCCAGCTCATCCATATTCAACCCGCCATCGCGCAACGAACTGCGTGCCGCGACGCTGCGAGCAAATACCCAGGCCTGGCCGTGGCCGCGCAAATAGACCTCGCGCACCCAGCCTTCGCTGCCCTCCGGCAGGTCCAGTGCCGCGCATTCATCGGCGCGCAGTAGCTGCCAGCCTTCGAACAGCGGCGTCACGCTGAAGCCGTCATCCGACAAACGGGTCAGGCGGCGAGTGAGCGAGCCTTCATCGAACAGCCAGTCGAGGGTTGGGGCATCGGGAAGGGGCGTCAGCTGGCTGTGTGTCAGCCACAACGGAGCAGGGGGCAGGGGGTTTGAGTGCGGCACAGTGAGTCATTATTGGCAGCAAATGAGGCGGTGAGCTTACCATGTTGGTGGCCGGGATTGGCTGGTCTGGCGGGGTTGCGGCGTCGAACGGGCTTGCATCTGCCGGTCTCGATCAGTACAAGACGCCCTGAGCCGGAGGGCGGACCGTTACCTGGCGACCGTCCGGCCTGCAAAAAGCTTGAGAACCTGAGGAAGCAAGTAATGAAGAAGTGGCAATGCGTGGTCTGTGGGCTGATTTACAACGAAGCCGACGGCTGGCCGGATGACGGCATCGCACCGGGTACCCTGTGGCAGGACGTGCCCGAAGACTGGCTGTGCCCGGACTGCGGCGTAGGCAAGATGGATTTCGAAATGATTGAAATCAACTAAGACTCAAGAGGAGTAAGGAATGAACGCACCTGTCGTGATCGTTGGCACTGGGCTGGCTGGCTACAACCTGGCCCGGGAGTTTCGCAAACTGGATGGCGAAACCCCGCTGTTGCTGATTACCGCAGATGACGGCCGCTCCTACTCCAAGCCGATGCTCTCCACCGGCTTTGGCAAGAACAAGGACGCCGATGGCCTGAGCATGGCTGAGCCCGGCGCGATGGCCGAGCAACTCAAGGCCGAGGTGCGGACCCATACGCGCATCAGCGGCATCGACCCGGGCCACAAGCGCCTGTGGATCGGCGAAGAAGCCGTGGCCTATCGCGACCTGATCCTGGCCTGGGGCGCCGAGACCGTGCGAGTGCCGGTGGAAGGGGATGCCCCAGAAGCGATCTTCCCGATCAACGACCTCGAAGACTACGCACGCTTTCGTGCGGCCGCGTCGGGCAAGCGTCGGGTGCTGCTGTTGGGCGCCGGTCTGATCGGTTGTGAGTTTGCCAATGACCTGATCCTCGGCGGCTACGAGGTGCAACTGGTGGCGCCGTGCGAACAAGTCATGCCGACACTGTTGCACCCGGCCGCTGCCGCCGCCGTACAGGCCGGGCTGGAGGGGCTGGGGGCGAAATTCCATCTGGGGCCGGTCCTCACTCGATTGCAGCGCACCGCTGCTGGACTCGAGGGGCACTTGTCCGATGGTCAGGTGATCCCGTGTGATGTGGTGGTGTCGGCCATTGGCCTACGTCCGCGTGTCGACCTGGCGGCCGCTGCCGGGTTGCAGACCAATCGGGGCGTGGTGGTTGATCGCCTCCTGAAAACGTCTCACGCCAACATCTACGCCCTGGGCGATTGTGCCGAGGTTGATGGCCTGAATTTACTGTATGTCATGCCCCTGATGAGCTGCGCCCGTGCGCTGGCGCAAACCCTGGCCGGTAACCCGAGCGCGGTTAGCTACGGTGCCATGCCGATCACGGTGAAAACCCCGGTCTGCCCGCTGGTGGTTTCCCCGCCACCACGGGGTTGCGAGGGTGTCTGGACGGTCGAAGGGCAGGGCACTGACATCAAGGCGTTGTGCCGGGATACCCACGGGAAACTGCTGGGCTACGCCCTGACAGGGTCGGCGGTGATGGACAAATTGGCTCTAAACAAGGAGCTTCCGGCCCTTCTGGCATAAATACTGGTCGTTCTGTCGGAATCACCCCGCTTTTGCCCTTACAAAGGTGGCGCCGAGACTGGCGCGGCCCGTAACCGCGTGCCATCCTCACTCCCGTCTGCCGCAGAGTAGAGCCTGCGGCGCCTTGGGCGCTGTTCCATTCGGGCAGCACGGACATAACAACAAAAAACCGTCAAAGGGGCTTCACTAATGCGTAAACCAGAACTCGCCGCTGCAATTGCTGAAAAAGCAGACCTCACCAAAGAGCAGGCCAACCGCGTTCTCAACGCTGTTCTCGAAGAAATCACCGGCGCTCTGCACCGTAAAGACAGCGTCACCCTGGTGGGCTTCGGTACGTTCCTGCAACGCCACCGCGGTGCCCGCACCGGCAAAAACCCGCAAACCGGTGAGCCAGTCAAAATCAAAGCCAGCAACACCGTTGCCTTCAAGCCAGGAAAATCGCTGAAAGACAGCGTCAATCCGTAAGATACCGGCAACCCGCCTGACGGGTGAGCAGGATTGAAAAATGGGCACGCCAACCAGGTTGGGTGCCCATTTTTTGTGGGTGAACAACCTGTGGTGCCGGTTGCCCTGCCAGAAAAATCAGGGTGACTTTGTAGTCATTGTCCGTAAAAAGCCCTTCATCTTCTTCTAACGCTGCACAACAGTGGCGTTCTTGTTTGGAATCGCTACACTGCGCCAGCGTTCATTTTTTCCTTTGGGGCTCGAGCATGAAATTTCGTTTTCTTCTGTGGATGCTGGGTTTGCTGATGGGCAAGGCCAGTCGGACCAATCCGGCGTTTCAGCAGCAGTTGGGTGACAAGGACCTGGTGTTCCAGCTGCAGACACTCGACGGCAAGGTGGCGCGGCACTTCGTGGTGAAGGATCAGCGCATCACCAGCAAGTCCGGGGTGTATGCCGAGCCTGCTTTTGCCATTGCCTTCAAGGACGCCACCTACGGCTTCGCCACGATGCAGGCCAAGAACAAGCAGTTGGCGTTCATGACCGGCATTCAGGACAAGTCGATCCAGATCAAGGGCAACCCGGCGCTGGTGATGTGGTTCCAGGGGTTGACCAAGTACTTGAAGCCACGCAAGGCCAAGCCCAAGGCGTGAGGTATTTCGGTTAGACCGCAGTGGATTCCTCGCGGGCAAGCGGAGCGCCGCCCGGCCCGCTCCCACGGGATTGCAATGCTGTTCAGTTAAGGGGATGAAACCGCCGTTGTAGGAGCGAGCGCGCTCGCGATGGACTCCAGAGCAACGCGGTTACCCAGAAAACACGCGTTATCGTTGACGTCCATCGCGAGCGCGCTCGCTCCTACCTAAGGTCGGCGTTTGCTTAATTGAACAGCATTGCCCACAGGATTGGGTTTTTCCCTGTGAGCGCGGGCCGTGCGCCACCCCGCTTTCTCGCGAGTGCTTTCAGTGCTGGGAGAACTGCGACGCCAGTTCGCGCAGCAGTACTTCGGCTTCCAGTACTTTGCTGACCACGTCTTCGGCTTTGTCGCGGGTCAGGCCCAGGCGCTCGAGCAGGTCGTCGGGGATGGCGGCGTCCGGACCGGAGCCGACGCCACGGCTGCGCAGCAGGCGCACGGCCAGGCATACCAGATTCGGGTACTCGGCATAGTCGCCGTCGTAGGCTGGGTCGTGCTGGAAGCGCAGGGCGGTGGAGAGCTCTTCGGGCATGTCCCAGTAACGCATCAACCAGGCACCGATCTGTTCACGGCTGATGCCCAGCAGATGCTGTTCGACGTAGCTGTGGCACAGGTGCGGGTTGACCTCCAGGTGCCGGCAGATCAGCGAAAAGTGCGGCGGGAAGACGTGGGCCAGCAACAGGTAGCCAAAATTGTGCAGCAGGCCGGCCAAGTACGTCAGGCCGGTTTCCGGGCGCTGGGCGCGCGGCATGGCGCGGGTCAGGCCTTCGATGACCGCCGCGGTGTAGATTGATTGCTGCCAGTACGGCGTGGTCTGTTGCGGGTGGTCCTTGGGCAGGCTCAGGGTCTTGCCCAGGGCCAGGCCGAGGGCCAGGTTGATCACCAGGTCAAAGCCCAGCACGCGGACGATCGCGTCTTCCACTGAACGAATCTTGCCGGGTGAGGCGTAGTAGGGCGATGCTGCCCAGCTCACCACTTGCGCAGCCAGAGCTGGGTCGGTTTCCACCACGTCGGTGATGTCGTCGATGGTGGCGTTGGGGTCGACCCGCAGCTTGATGATCTTCTGCGCGGTTTCGGCCAGCGGTGGAATCTCGATGGTCGCTTCCAGGCGCTGCTGGATGCGCCGTGCGGTGAAGGCCTGCACGGCCTGGGTGATTTCCTCGCGGTCATCATCTGGGCGGTCGAGGTTCGGGCGGATGCGGCTCAGGGTCTCGCCGAAGTTCGCGGCGCTGGCCTTGGTCAGCATGGTCTTGAAGTCTTCGCTGGTGATCTCCAGCAGCACGCCAGGCTCGCCCGAGTTGATCAGCAGTAAAGGTTGGCGCAGCAGGCTTTCTTCGTACAGGCACGGTGAGCTGGTCAGTGCTGGCAAGCCTGGCAGAAGGCTCAGGTTGTGTTTGCCGAGCATGCGCTCCAGGCGTTCGACCGGTACGGCAGTGAGCCGGCGTCCGGTGAGTTCGGCCAGGCGGTTGAGGTCCAGCAACTGGCTTTGAGGGAACAGCACCATGAGGGCGCCGATGGCGTCATCGAGCAACACCGCTTGAACCTTGCGCTCGGCGTTGAGGCCCGGGCGATCGAGGACTTCGGTATAGCTGATGTCGAGTTTGCCAAGCAGCAGCCGGATAACAGACGGGGCGTGCGGGGTTTCCGTAGCGAGAGCGACTTCAGTCATGGTCTGTATCCGTTTTTCCTACAATTTCAAGAGTATAACCAGCTTGGTCAGGCCATTGGTTCTTTAACTGAGCGGTGCGTCACACTTGGCCGTATTGCTGGCCATGGCGCAACCAGCGGTCGAGCAGGGGGCTGACGTGGTGCGGCCAGCGCTCCAGCAGCGCTTGTGCGGCATCACGCACGGCCGGCAGCAGGTCGGCGTCGCGCATCAGGTCGGCGACCTTGAATTGCAGCAGGCCGGTTTGCCGGGTGCCGAGCATTTCACCGGGGCCGCGCAGTTCGAGGTCTTTCTCGGCGATGACGAAACCGTCGTTGGTCTCACGCATGATCCCCAGGCGCTGCCGGCCGATTTGTGACAGCGGCGGATGGTAGAGCAGCACACAGTGACTGGCGGCACTGCCCCGGCCAACCCGGCCGCGCAACTGGTGCAGTTGGGCAAGCCCCAGGCGCTCGGGGTTTTCGATAATCATCAAGCTGGCGTTGGGTACGTCGACACCGACTTCGATCACGGTGGTCGCCACCAGCAGTTGCAAGGCGCCAACCTTGAATTCGGCCATGACGGCAGCCTTCTCGGCGGGTTTCATGCGGCCATGGATCAGGCCGACCTTCAGCCCTTCGAGGGCGCTGGTGAGGTCCTCGAAGGTGGTCTCGGCGGCCTGGCAGGTCAACTCTTCAGACTCTTCAATCAGCGTACACACCCAATAGGCCTGGCGGCCCTCGGCGCAGGCACTGCGAACCCGTTCGATGACCTCGACACGACGAGTGTCGGTGACCAGCACGGTGTTGACCGGGGTACGGCCGGGCGGCAGTTCGTCGAGGATCGAGGTGTCGAGGTCGGCGTAGGCACTCATCGCCAGGGTCCGCGGAATCGGCGTGGCGGTCATGATCAACTGGTGGGGGCACATCCGTCCGCCAACGCCTTTCTGCCGCAGGGCCAGGCGTTGCTGAACACCGAAGCGGTGCTGCTCGTCGATGATGACCAGGGCGAGGTTCTTGAACTGCACTTCGTCCTGGAACAGCGCGTGGGTGCCGACCACCATTGGCGTGCCATTGGCGATTTGCTCCAGCGCCGCGACCCGATGCTTGCCCTTGAGCTTGCCGGCCAGCCAGGCGACTTCCAGGCCCAGCGGTTCGAGCCAGCGCTTGAAGGTGATGAAGTGTTGTTCGGCGAGGATCTCGGTGGGCGCCATCAAGGCCACCTGGTAACCGGCCTCCAGCGCCTGCAGGGCGGCGAGGGCGGCAACCACGGTCTTGCCGGCGCCGACGTCGCCCTGGATCAGCCGCAGCATGGGTTCGTGCTGGCTCAGGTCGTAGGCAATTTCATTGCCCACCCGTTGCTGCGCGCCAGTCGGCGCAAAGCCCAGGTTGGCCAGGTACCGAGCCGGCAGCCGGGTGGCCTTGGGCATGGCCGGTGCCCGCAACGCGCGCATGCTTTCGCGCAGGCGTTGTTGCGACAGTTGGTGGGTCAGCAATTCTTCGAAGGCCAGGCGATGCTGCGCCCAGTGATGACCGAGAGCGAGTTCATCGACGTCAGCATCGGCCGGGGGGTGATGCAGGTAGTGGATCGCATCGGCCAGCGGCGCCAGTTGGTAGTCCCTTGCCAGTTCGGCGGGCAACCAGTCAGGCAGGCTGCTGGGGCCGAGCAGGGTCAGGGTTTGCTGGCACAGTTGGCGCAAGCGTTGTTGGGTCAGGCCTTCGGTGAGCGGGTAGACCGGGGTCAGGGTTTCATCGACGGGCGGTGGTTCGTCGCCGGTGATGGCGCGGTATTCCGGGTGGTAGATCTCAAGCCCCGAAGCGCCGGGCCGGGCTTCGCCATAGCAGCGCACGCGGGTGCCACGTTTCAGGCCTTCCTTTTGTGCGTTGCTGAAGTGATAGAAGCGCAGGCTCAGGCCCCCGGTGCCGTCCTGCAAGCGCACTACCAGGCTGCGCCGCCGGCCCATGACCACGTCGGCACCGCTGACGGTGCCTTCGATCACGGCGTCCTGTCCCGGGCGCAAGTGGCCAATAGGGACCACGCGGGTGCGGTCCTGGTAGCGCAGCGGCAGATGGAACAGGACGTCCTGCAGGTTCTCCAGGCCGACCTTGGCCAGCTTTTCGGCCATGGCCTCGCCGACACCCTTGAGTGCCGTGACCGACACGTGCGACAACTCAGTCATGGCTGAAGCTTAACCTGCGACCGCTGTCGGCTTGGCCACCGAACAGAGACGGATCGAGTCAGCGAGGATTTCAATTGCTTTCGGGCGTGGGAAGCTGGCGCGCCAGGCGATGGCCACGGTGCGGAACGGTACCGGTGGCGTCAATGGGCGCACTTCGATCACGCCGGGGGCGTAGTGGTGGCTGTCGACCGCCGAGAGCGGCAGGATCGAGATGCCCAGGCCCGAGGCGACCATGTGCCGAATGGTTTCCAGCGAGCTGGACTCGACCGTGGTGTGCTTGGCGCCGTCGTTACCCTTGGCCAGGGTCGGGCACGCTTCGAGTACCTGATCGCGGAAGCAGTGGCCTTCGCCCAGCAGCAACAGGCTCTTGTCGTTGAGCAGGCTGGCGTCGATGGTGTCTTTCTGGGTCCACGGGTGCTGGGCCGGCATCAGGACGTAGAACGGCTCGTCGTAGAGTTGCAGGGTCAGCACGTCGGCTTCGTTGAACGGCAGGGCAATGATGATGGCATCCAGCTCGCCGTTACGCAGTTTGTCGCGCAGCACGTGGGTGAAGTTTTCTTCGATGTACAACGGCATCTGCGGGGCGACCCGGTGCAGTTGGGGGATCAGGTGCGGGAACAGGTACGGGCCGACGGTATAGATGGCGCCGACTTTCAGCGGGGCGGTCAGCTGGTTTTTACCGGCCTGGGCCAGTTCACGGATGCCTTGGGCCTGCTCCAGCACCTTTTGCGCCTGGGCGACGATGCCTTCACCGACGGGGGTCAGGCGCACCGCGCTTTTGCTGCGCTCGAAAATCAGCACACCGAGTTCGTCTTCAAGCTTTTTCACGCCCACCGACAGGGTCGGCTGGCTGACGTGGCAACGCTCGGCCGCATGACCGAAATGCTGCTCTTGGGCGAGGGTAACGATGTAGCGTAATTCTGTGAGGGTCATAGCGGGCGTCCATGAAGTTGCGAGCCAAGCATACCGGCTGCAATCGATAGGCGCACGTTATCAGACAGAGTGTGTTGAGTGACACTGGGCAATGCATGTTTGCCGTTGCCAGATATGCCAAAGGCACCTTTCGGTGCCTTTGGCGGTGTGTGGCGAAGGTTTTGCGTACCCCGTCAGCGCCGGCGTTTCTCCAGCGAGTACACAAAGGGTGCAACAATTTCGATCGAGCCGTTTTTCAGCATCTCGGCGGGCGGCTTGGGCAGTGGCTGGGCGCGGCGGATCATTTCCAGGGTGGCCCGGTCCAGATCGGCATTGCCGGAACGTCCTACCAGTTCGAAGGACAGTACCTTGCCTTCAGCGTCGACCACGAAGCGCAGGCGGTTCAGGCCTTCCTTGCCCCGTGCCTGTGCGCCTGCCGGGTACTTCTTGTACTTCTGCAGGTGCGCCAGCAGCGTGCCTTCCCAGCTGGCCTTGGCCGCAGTCTGCGCCGCCGACGGGCCGGGTGCCGGTTGTGCGGATTTTGTCGCGGGGGTGTTGGTTGGCGGTGCGTCGGAAGGTTTCTCCTCGGCGGGCTTGTCCTTCGGTGGCTCCGGCTTTTTCTCCACGGGCTTGGGTGGCTGAGGCTTGGGCTTGGGTTTGACCGGCTTGGGCACCGAGATCGTCGGTTTGGGCGCCTCGGCGAGTTTGGGCAGCGGCAACTCTTCCTCCGGTGTCGGAGGTTGTGGCGGCGTTACGACCTTGGGGGGCGCGGGAGGCGGTGGTGCCGGAAGCGGCGCCAACTCGACCAGCATCGCCATCGGCGGCAGCGCGACAGGGGGGGAGGACGTCCAGTTGAGCGCGAGAATAACCGCGACCGCATGGACGCCCAGCACCACCGCCAGGCTACCGCTGTAACGCGTCAGCTTTTGGCGCGTCGTGATCATTTCTTGGCTGCCGTCTCAAGACCGACCAGACCGACTTTCAGGTAGCCGGCTGCGCGCAGGGTATCCATCACGTGCATCAGATCGCCATAGTCCACGCCTTTATCGGCCTGGAAGAAGATGGTCGTGTCTTTCTTGCCCTGGGTGCGCGCATCGAGGATCGCGCCAAGGGTTTCGGTTTTGACTTCGTCTTCACCCAGGTACAGGCGCTGATCGGCCTTGACGCTGAGGAACACCGGTTTTTCTGGTCGCGGTGCCGGCTTGGCGGTCGAGGCAGGCAGGTCAACCTTGATGTCCACAGTGGCCAGGGGGGCTGCCACCATGAAGATGATCAGCAGCACCAGCATCACGTCGATGAACGGCGTGACGTTGATTTCGTGGTTCTCGACGAGGTCGTCGTCCGCCCCTTCCTTTAAATGCAAGCCCATGGCCGATTACCCTACTTTGACCATGTGCGGTTGCGTGGAGCGCTCGCCTGGCTGGTGATCAAGGTCGCGGCTGACCAGCAGCAGCACTTCAGCCGACGCGTCGGAGACCTGGGCCTTGTAGCCGGCAATTGAGCGGGCGAAGACGTTGTAGATGACCACGGCAGGAATCGCAGCCACCAGGCCCAGTGCCGTTGCCAGCAGGGCTTCGGCGATGCCGGGTGCGACCACGGCGAGGTTGGTGGTCTGGGTCTTGGCGATGCCGATGAAGCTGTTCATGATGCCCCACACGGTGCCGAACAGGCCGACGAAGGGGGCGGTGGAGCCAATGGTGGCCAGCACGCCGGTGCCGCTGCTCATGTTGCGACCGCAAGCGGCGACCAGGCGCTCAAGACGGAAGCTGACGCGCTCCTTGATGCCTTCTTTTTCGCGGCTGTTGACCGACAGGCGCATCTCTTCGAGGGCGTCATGGACCAGCAGGTTGGCCAGCGTGCCTTCCTTGCCGGCTGTCATGCTGGCTTCTTTAAGGGTGGTGGCTTTCTTCAGCTGGGCGATTTCACCGCGCAGACGACGCTTGGCGCCCATCAGCTCAAAGCCTTTGGCAATCCAGATGGTCCAGGTGATGATCGAGGCGATGGCCAGCCCAATCATCACGAGCTTCACGATGATATCGGCATTCTGGTACATGCCCCACGGCGACAGGTCATGGGCCATGCCCAGCGTGTTGTCGGATTCCAGTACTTCAGGGCCGTCAATCTCGGTGCCTTCGGCCGCCAGGGATGGGGCCGCTGCGACAGGTGTCACGGCCGTGGCACCGTGGGCTGCATCAACGGCTGGCGCAGGTGCTGCAGCGGCGACCGGTGCAGGGGTGGTCGGCTCATCGGCGAAAGCCGCGGACGGGGCCAGCAGCAGGCTGAACACCAGTGCAGCTGCAGTGCTGAAGGCGCGCGCTGGACGAGTGGGCTTGGTTGGCGAAGCGGATTGTGGATTGCGTGTCATGCTGGCCGGACCTGAGAGAGAAAGAGGATTGATGTCCTTCCAGGCCTCGTGGGCCGAGAACAAAAGTGGCGGGCATTATTGCAAGTAATTCTTGTTAACAGAAGTAATGGAGTCTCTTTTTTTCTTCCACTGCTAGCCGGTCGTCTATTGCCGGGGCTAGTCTGTACCTTTCTGATGAGGGATTTTTAATGTCTGGGCCTTCTGTGGTGATTGCCGGTTGCGGTGATGTCGGTGGCCGCCTGGCCACTCGATTGCTGTCCTTGGGCTGGGAGGTTCATGGCTTGCGGCGTGACATCTCGCGCCTGCCCGAGGGCGTTATTGGCATTGCCGGTGACCTGTTCAATGAAGACTGCCCGGCGACCTGGCCTGTCGGTGCGGTGGATTACCTGGTGTATTGCGCGGCGGCCACCGATCACGATGAGGCCGGTTACCGCGCGGCTTATATTCAGGGCTTGCAGCATGTACTGGGTTGGCTGAATGACTACGGTCAGGCACCCGAACGCCTGCTGTTTGTCTCCAGCAGCAGTGTCTACGAGCAACAGGATGGCGAATGGGTGGATGAAGCCTCACCAGCCCAAGCGGTCAGTTACTCGGGGCGTGTGATGCTGGAGGCCGAGCAGGTGGCACTCGCCAGCGGTTTTCCGACGAGCCTTGTGCGGTTGACCGGCATCTATGGCCCGGGCCGCGAGTGGCTATTGACCCAGGTACGCCGGGGTTATCGGGTGGTCGTCGATCCGCCGCTGTATGGCAACCGCATTCACGTCGACGATGCGGCCGGTTTGCTGGCGTTTCTGCTCAATGCCGATCATCAAGGCGTTGCGCTGGATGACTGCTACATCGGCGTCGACGATGCGCCGGCACCATTGGCAGAGGTCGTGGACTGGTTGCGCGAGTACCTTGGGGTCACCGAGTGGGCTGAGGATGCCAGCGTGCGCCGTACCGGCAGCAAGCGTTGCAGCAACGCCCGCGCCAAGGCGCTGGGCTGGACGCCCCGCTATCCAAGCTTTCGTGAAGGTTATGCGGCGATTCTGGAAGGCAATACCTGACGCAGTGACCTGTAGGAGCGAGCACGCTCGCGATGGACGTTAACGATAAAGCGCATTGACTGAATCAACGCGTTGCTCTTGAGTTCATCGCGAGCACGCTCGCTCCTACGCGTCCGTTGATCACTGCTTTTCCAGTGTCCATTGGCGTTTGCCCGGAGAGAATGACGGTACTTCATCGGCCTGTGCACCGTTGACCGTCTGGAAAATCTCCATGTCGTCACCCTGGCGGGTGAAGATCCACGGGTTGCCCTGGCCGTTGAGTTGCAACCAGATCGTGTCATTGCCACCGCTCATGGAGGCGCAATCGCCCGCCAGGCACAGGGCGTAGCGGTCAGCACCGGGCAGGCCCTGGACAGCGCCATCGGCCTGGAACTGAACGGTGTTGCCTTCACCAGGGCCATTGACGATCTTCCAGCCACCGCCCAGATAGGCTGAGTAGAGTGCGCGTTCGAAGCTGGCACCCAGCGGTGCGCCTTCAGGGGCGGTATCTTTCGGGCGGTCGAACACTTGCTCTGGCTCGTTGTCGCTGGCCACTTGCTGCAGTTGTTTGCCGTCACGCTTCAATTCGGTGCCGGAACTGCCGTAAATCTCGATTTTCCAGGCGCCTGATTGCTCGCCCAGTACCTTGCCTTCGACGTTTTCGAAGCCATTGGTGTAGCGTGCCTGACCTGCCTTGGTGTTGACGTCCCATTCCAGGTTCGGGCCGTTGGCTTGCAGTGCTTCACGCAGCGGAACGCCCTTTGAGGCTGCATCGATTGCCGCCTGGTTGATCCAGGTGCCGCTGATATCGCGGTCGGCGGGGTCACTGGCACAGCCGCCCAGAAACACCGCGAGCAATGAGAGAGCTAGCGCTTTGCGCATGAGGAGAATCCTTAGGAAGCGGAGCTGGCGCAACCTGTGAGGTTGCGCCGCGCGTGTTACTCGATGACCAGAATGGCGTCCATTTCAACCTGCGAACCCTTTGGCAGGGCAGCCACGCCAATGGCGGCGCGAGCAGGGTACGGCTGGTCAAAGTACTTGCCCATGATCTCGTTGACCTTGGCGAAGTGGCTCAGGTCGGTGAGGAAGATGTTCAGCTTGACGATGTCCTTGAACGAACCACCGGCCGCTTCTGCCACGGCCTTGAGGTTTTCAAACACCTGAACGGTCTGGGCTTCGAAACCTTCGACCAGTTCCATGGTTTTTGGGTCGAGCGGGATCTGGCCGGACATGTAGACGGTGTTGCCAGCCTTGATCGCCTGGGAGTAGGTGCCGATGGCCGCCGGGGCCTTGTCGCTGGTGATAACGGTCTTGGTCATGAATGACTCCTTGTAATGACTGGGCTATGTGGGCGGGCTATGCACGCATGCGGGTGATGCGGATCACCCCGGTCAGGGCGCGCAGCTTCTTGATCACGCGGGCCAGGTGTACACGGTCGTGTACGCTGACCACCAGTTGGACCACGCTGATACGACCATCGCGTTCGTCCATGCTGATTTTTTCGATGTTGCCGTCGGCGGCGTTGACGCTGCTGGCCAGCAACGCGATCAGGCCGCGCTGATGTTCCAGCTCGACGCGCAGCTCGACATTGAATTCGCCGGTGACATCCTTGGCCCACGACAGCTGGATGCATTTTTCCGGGTTGTGGCGGATTTCGCTGATGTTGCGGCAGTTGTCCAGGTGCACCACCATGCCTTTGCCCGCAGACAGGTGACCGACAATCGGGTCGCCGGGGATAGGGGTGCAGCACTTGGCGTAACTGAGCACCAGGCCTTCGGTGCCGCGGATGGCCAGCGGGCCTTCGGGGCTTGGCAGCTGTTCGCCTTCGCCCAACAGACGGCGTGCCACGACATAGGCCATGCGGTTGCCCAGGCCAATGTCTTCGAGCAGGTCTTCGATCAGTTCGAGGCGGTACTCGGTGAGCATCGCCTTGACGCGATCGGCCGGAATTTTTTCCAGCGAGCTGTCGAAACCGTTGAGCACTTTGTTCAGCAAGCGTTCGCCGAGGCTGATGGATTCGGAGCGGCGTTGCAGCTTCAGCGCATGGCGGATGTGGGTTCGCGCCTTGCCGGTGACCACGAAGTTGAGCCAGGCAGGGTTCGGCCGCGCGCCGGGGGCACTGACGATCTCGACGGTGGAGCCACTTTGCAGGGGTTCGGACAGTGGCGCGAGACGACGGTTGATCCGGCAGGCGATGCAGCTGTTGCCGACGTCGGTATGCACGGCATAGGCAAAGTCGACCGCTGTGGAGCCTTTGGGTAGCTCCATGATCCGGCCTTTTGGCGTGAACACGTAGACCTCGTCCGGGAACAGGTCGATCTTCACGCTTTCAATGAATTCCAGCGAGTTGCCGGCGCGTTGCTGCATTTCCAGCACGCCCTTGACCCACTGGCGGGCGCGGGCGTGAGTGCCTTTTGGCTGCTCGTCGCCACTGGATTTGTACAGCCAGTGCGCGGCGATGCCGTTGTTGGCCATCTCTTCCATTTCACGGGTGCGGATCTGGATCTCGATCGGAACGCCGTGCATGCCGAACAGCGTGGTGTGCAGCGACTGATAGCCGTTGGCCTTGGGGATCGCGATGTAGTCCTTGAAGCGACCCGGCAACGGTTTGTACAGGTTATGTACGGCGCCCAGTACGCGGTAGCACGTATCGACCTTGTCGACGATGATCCGGAACGCATAGACGTCCATGATCTCGTTGAAGGCCCGACGCTTGCCGCGCATTTTCTTGTAGATGCCGTAGAGGTGTTTCTGGCGACCGCTGACTTCGCCCTGAATGCCGTCGATGGCCAGGCAGTGGCTCAAGGACTCTTCGATCTTGTTGACGATTTCCTTGCGGTTGCCCCGGGCGCGCTTGACGGCCTGGTAGATCCGCGCGGAACGCATCGGGTGCATGGCCTTGAAGCCCAGGTCTTCGAACTCTATGCGGATGGCGTGCATGCCCAGCCGGTTGGCAATGGGCGCATAGATTTCCAGGGTTTCCTTGGCAATGCGTCGGCGTTTTTCACCGGACAGCACTTCCAGCGTGCGCATGTTGTGCAGGCGGTCGGCCAGCTTGACCAGGATCACGCGAATATCGCGCGCCATGGCCATGGCCATTTTCTGGAAGTTTTCAGCCTGGGCTTCGGCCTTGGTCTCGAAGTTCATCTGGGTCAGTTTGCTGACCCCGTCGACCAATTCAGCCACGGTTTCACCGAACTGCGCTTGCAGCGCTTCCTTGGCGATACCGGTGTCTTCGATCACGTCATGCAGCATCGCCGCCATCAGGCTCTGATGGTCCATGTGCATGTCGGCAAGAATGTTCGCGACCGCGAGCGGGTGCGTGACATACGCCTCGCCGCTGCGGCGGCGTTGGCCGTCGTGGGCTTGTTCGGCGTAGAAGTACGCTCGGCGGACCAGGTTGACCTGGTCATTGCCGAGGTAGGTCGATAAGCGATCGGCGAGGGCGTCTATGCTCGGCATGATGACTCCTGCCGATGGCTGTGATCCCGCGCCGTGCTACGTCGACCAGGCATAGGCTTAGACGGCCTCGTTGGACTCGTCCTCGAACGCTGCGAACAGCGGTTCGTCTTCGACGATTTCTGCATTGGCGATGAACTCGTAGCTCATCAGGCCTTCAGCGATTTCGCGCAGGGCGACAACCGTAGGCTTGTCATTTTCCCACTGAACCAATGGCTCTTTGCCACCGGTGGCCAGTTGACGGGCACGCTTGGTAGAGAGCATGACCAGCTCAAAGCGGTTTTCCACGTGTTCTAGGCAGTCTTCAACGGTTACGCGGGCCATGGTATTCCTCGGAGCGAATGCAATATGCGCGCTGCCCGGTTGGGCGAGCGGACTCAACAGTTTAAAAAATCACCAGCGTTTAGGGAAGCGCTGATTTTTTGACCAGGCTCTTCAACGCGCTGCAAGTACCAATGTAAAGCCCCTGCAGCGGTTTTGGGAAGTGCTCTTTAGCCCAGCAATTCAGCTAGTAATTTGCCGTGACGCTGTTGCTGGCGCTTCTGGTGCAGCTGGTTGGCGCGGAAAATCGCCTTCAGATCGTCCAGTGCGTGGGCAAAATCGTCGTTGATGATCAGGTAGTCGTAGTCGACGTAGTGGCTCATCTCGCTCACGGCTTCACGCATCCGGCCTTCGATGATCTCGTCGCTGTCCTGGCCGCGGTTGGTCAGACGCTGGCGCAGTGCTTGCTGGCTTGGCGGCAGGATGAAGATCGAACGAGCCTGCGGCATCAGCTTGCGGACCTGTTCGGCACCTTGCCAGTCGATTTCCAGAATCAGGTCGTGACCTTCATCCAGGGTCTGTTGCAGGTGGCTTTGCGAGGTGCCATAGAGGTTGCCGAACACTTCGGCGCGCTCCAGGAAGTCACCGTGCTCGCTCATCTTCACGAACTCTTCGCGGGCGACAAAGTGATAGTTGACGCCGTTCACTTCGCCCGGGCGCATGGCGCGGGTGGTGTGCGAGACCGAGACGCGGATTTGCGGCTGCGCGTCGATCAGGGCCTTGACGAGGCTGGTCTTGCCCGCGCCCGAAGGGGCGGAAATGATGTAGAGGGTGCCGGTGCTATGGGTCATGTCGGGGTAGCCTTACTCTATGTTCTGCACTTGTTCGCGCATTTGTTCGATCAACACCTTGAGGTTGACCGCCGCTTGGGTGCTGCGCGGGTCGAAGGCCTTGGAGCCCAGGGTGTTGGCTTCGCGGTTGAGTTCCTGCATCAGGAAGTCCAGGCGCCGACCGGCAGCGCCGCCGGACTTGAGCACGCGGCGCACTTCAATGATGTGGGTGCTCAGGCGGTCCAGTTCTTCGGCGACGTCGCTTTTTTGCGCGAGCATGACCATTTCCTGTTCCAGGCGCTGCGGGTCGAGCTCGACCTTCATGTCGGCGCAGCGGTCGAGGACTTTCTGGCGCTGGGTGGCGAGCATCTGCGGAACCAGTTCGCGCAGGGTCACCACGTCTTCTTCAATGGAGGTCAGGCGTTCGTTGATCAGCCGGGCCAGCTCCGCGCCTTCGCGCTCGCGTCCGGCCTTGAGTTCCTTGAGACCCTGGTTGAACAGCGTCAGGGCCTCGGCATTCAGGGCTTGCGGGTCAGTAGCATCGGCTACCAGTACGCCGGGCCAGGCCAGCACTTCCAGCGGATTCAACGCAGCAGGATTGCTGATCAGGCCAGCGACGGTCTCGGCGGCAGCGACCAGTTGCGCGGCGCGCTCGCGATCCACTTGCAGCGGTTTGCCGGTGCTTTCTTCGGTGAAGCGCAGGGTGCATTCGAGCTTGCCCCGGGACAGGCCCTGGCGCAGCGCTTCGCGCACGGCGCCTTCGAGGTCGCGGAACGACTCCGGCAGGCGCAGGTGGGGTTCCAGGTAGCGGCTGTTGACCGAGCGCAGTTCCCAGCTCAGGGTGCCCTGGACGCCGGCTTTCTCGACGCGGGCGAAGGCGGTCATGCTGTGCACCATGGGGGTACCTCGCAATGCAGATCGGCGCAGAACCGATGTTCCGGGAGCCCGATATCAATGAATTTAAGCCGACTGGCAGCAAAGGCGCAGGATTGTAGCGCAGTGCGGCGGATGCTCCCAAATGGCGCGTGTGACAAAGCGCTGCAGCTCGTCGCATGGCGCTGTTCAGAGCCTTCGCTCGTCGCTCCGGGTTTTTAGAAGTGCCCAGGCGCGTCCGCTCGCCCTATAATGCTCGGCAGATTTCCGTCCTCCGTACAGGTGTTCCTCTATGAAACGTCCAAGTGGTCGCGCTGCCGATCAGCTCCGCTCGATCCGCATCACCCGCAACTACACCAAACACGCCGAGGGATCTGTACTGGTCGAGTTCGGTGATACCAAGGTGATCTGCACCGTCAGCGTCGAGAACGGCGTACCGCGTTTCCTGAAGGGCCAGGGCCAGGGCTGGTTGACCGCCGAATACGGCATGCTGCCGCGCGCCACGGGCGAGCGTAACCAGCGTGAAGCGAGCCGTGGCAAGCAGGGCGGCCGCACCCTGGAAATCCAGCGCCTGATCGGCCGTTCCCTGCGCGCGGCGCTGGACATGTCCAAGCTGGGCGATGTCACCCTGTACGTCGACTGCGATGTGATCCAGGCTGACGGCGGTACGCGTACCGCTTCGATCACCGGCGCCATGGTTGCGCTGGTCGATGCCTTGAAAGTGATCAAGAAGCGCGGCGGCCTGAAGGGCGGCGACCCGCTCAAGCAAATGATCGCGGCTGTTTCGGTCGGCATGTATCAGGGCGAGCCAGTGCTGGACCTGGACTACCTGGAGGATTCGGCTGCCGAGACCGACCTGAACGTGGTGATGACCAGCACCGGTGGTTTCATCGAAGTGCAGGGCACTGCCGAAGGCGCGCCGTTCCAGCCTGAAGAGCTGACCGCGATGCTGGAGCTGGCGAAAAAAGGCATGAGCGAAATTTTCGACCTGCAAAAAGCCGCGCTGGCTGACTGATTGTTCCGATTCCCGGCAAGGAGAGCGTCATGAGTGATGAGCAACTACCGGTGCCCGCGCCGAGCCGTGAGGTTCGTCAGTGGGCCATGTTCTGCCATCTCTCGGCCTTGCTGGGGATCTGGGTGCCGTTCGGCTCGCTGATCGGGCCGCTGATTCTCTGGCAAATGAAGCGCGAAATGGACCCGTTTATCGATGACCAGGGCAAGGAGGCGCTGAACTTCCAGATCAGCGTGGCCATTGCCTCGGCCATCTGCCTGTTGCTGATGGTGGTGGTCATCGGGTTTTTCCTGTTCGGCCTGCTGGCCATCGGGGCGCTGGTGTTGACGATCATTGCCGGGGTGAAAGCCAATGAAGGGTTTCCTTATCGGTACCCGTTCACCTGGCGCTTGATCAAATAATAACCAGCTCAAATCCCCTTGTGGGAGCAAGCCCGCTCCCACATTAAGAAGTCAGCGCATACAAAAGGTCTGATCAGGCCGTGCGAAAACGAAGTTCGCCGCGTTAAAGAAAATGCCCCGATAAGTTGGGGCATTTTCATTTCCGAAATTAACTAAATGTTTCTAGTTGTGTATGGTGCTTGCCAATTACGGCAATTAGTGCATCGGGGGTTTACCGTGCAATCACACCTATGGTTCTTACACTTTTAGTCACAACTACAAGTTGCCAGTACTGCCTATATGCTTGGCAATGACACTTGTCGGTTGATAAGGTTGCCCCCACGAAATATTTCAAGAAATATTTTGATATATTCAAACCATTGAAGGTCCTTGAATCTAAAACTAATCAGTGTTGAGACGATCAACCTGTTCAGGAGGCGTGTCCAGGTAAAAAGTTCGCCCCTGAATATATATCCAAGAATAATCCAGATGGTTCAGCTCGATTTTTATGGAACATTAGTAGCCGCCTCTTTAGTACTTTTGCTGGGTCGCGGACTTGTCACACGTGTTGGTTTCTTACGCGCCTACAACATCCCCGAGCCTGTAGCCGGTGGCCTGGTGGTCGCCTTGGTTCTCTTGGCTTTGCGAGGTCTTGATGTTGAAGTCCGATTTGATACTTCATTGCAGACGCCCTTGATGTTGGCGTTTTTCGCCACCATTGGCTTGAGTGCTGACTTCGCCAGCCTGAAGAAAGGCGGGCGCGTAGTGGGGGTTTTTCTACTGGCGGTCACCGGGCTTCTAGTGGTTCAGAATGCCATGGGTATCGGTCTCGCAAAAGCGTTGGGGCTCGATCCTTTGATGGGGCTGTTGACCGGCTCAATTACCTTGGCGGGCGGTCACGGTACAGGCGCTGCGTGGGGGGCGACGTTCAGTGAGAAGTACGGTCTGGCTTCCGCCTCTGAGCTTGCGATGGCCTCTGCGACGTTTGGATTGGTGCTGGGCGGTTTGATTGGTGGGCCGGTCGCTCGCCTGCTGATCAAACGTACACAAGTATCCGGCTGCCTTGAACAAGAAAAGCCACGGGTGCCAAAGGGCTTTGAACAGCCGAACAAAGAGCGCTCGATCACACCATTTTCGTTTATCGAGACACTCGCGCTGATCGCCGTCAGCTTACTGGCAGGTTCTCTTCTGAATGGACTGCTCCTCGGAACCGCATTTGAGTTGCCGACGTTTGTTTGCGTCTTGTTCGTGGGTGTTGTTTTACGCAACGGGCTTTCAGCGCTTGGTTTGTATCAGGTATTTGAGCGTGAAGTCTCTGTGCTGGGGAATGTCAGTTTGTCGCTGTTTCTGGCGATCGCTTTGATGTCACTCAAGCTATGGGATCTGGCTTCGCTGGCTTTGCCGATCTTCATCATCCTGGCTGTCCAAACGTTGGTCATGGCGCTGTTTGCGATTTTTGTGACGTTCAGAGTCATGGGCAGTAACTACGATGCGGCAGTACTGGCGGCAGGGCATTGCGGTTTTGGGCTGGGTGCCACGCCAACGGCCATTGCTAACATGCAAGCGGTGACACAGCGCTACGGGCCTTCGCAGATAGCGTTTCTAGTGGTGCCAATGGTAGGGGCTTTCTTCATCGACATCGTTAATGTCATCGTGATCAAGTTGTACCTTGCGCTGCCATTTTTTGTCGCTTCCTGAGGATCAGGTCACGTCCAGGAAAAGTGGAACAGCACGTTCCGGGAGCTGATTCCACTCTGGATTGGCACATAAAAAATGCCCGTATCTTCCGATACGGGCATTTTCTTTAACCGGCCAGCAGAGTGCCTGGCTTCACACCGCCTGAGCGATGCCGGCTTTCTTGTGTCTGCGAAAAAACGCTTAGATCGTCAGCGTCCAGTCGTAGTCCACGATCAACGGCGCGTGCTGCGAGAACCGCGGCTGACGTGGCAGGCGAGCGCTGCGAACAAAGCGGCGCAGGCCCGGGGTCAGCAACTGGTAGTCGAAACGCCAGCCCAGGTTGAGCATCTCAGCCTGTTCGTTATCTGGCCACCAGCTGTACTGGTCGCCTTCACGGCTGACTTCGCGCAGGGCGTCGACATACCCCATGTTGCCCACAATCTCGTCCATCCAGGCGCGCTCAGGCGCCAGGAAGCCTGGGGATTGCTGGCTGTCGCGCCAGTTCTTGATATCCAGCTTCTGTTGCGCCACGTACAGCGAGCCACAATAAATGTACTCGCGACGTTTGCGTCGCTGTTTATCCAGATAACGGGCGAAGTCGTCCATTAGCTTGAACTTCTGGTTCAAGTCTTCATCGCCATTCTGCCCCGAAGGGAGCAGCAAGGTCGCGATGCTGACCTTATCGAAATCGGCTTGCAGGTAGCGCCCGTAGCGGTCGGCCGTCTCGAAGCCGAGACCGCTGATGACAGCCTTCGGTTGCAACCGCGAATACAAAGCCACGCCACCTTGGGCGGGGACTTCGGCATCGCAGGCATAAAGGAAGTAGCCATCCAGTTGGAAGGCTGGATCGTCCAGTTCAAAGGCGGAGGCGCGGGTGTCCTGCAGGCAGATGACGTCGGCATTCTGTGCTTGCAGCCAACTGAGCAAACCACGCTCGACTGCCGCCTGAATACCATTGACGTTCACACTGATGATCCGCATAAATGGCCCCAAAAATCGCGTGCGTGTATGATACACGGCGTCAAGCTAATTAGCTAAATCCGTGGTATTTGGGGTTTTTTTTATGCAAGCGTATCAGCGCGATTTCATTCGTTTTGCCATCGATCGCGGCGTTTTGCGCTTCGGTGAGTTCACCCTGAAGTCCGGACGTACCAGCCCTTACTTCTTCAATGCCGGCCTGTTCAACTCAGGCAGTGCCTTGGCACAGCTGGGTCGTTTCTACGCGGCCGCCATCGCCGAGAGCGGTATTGCCTTCGACGTGCTGTTTGGCCCGGCGTACAAGGGCATCCCGTTGGCGGCGACCACCGCCGTGGCCCTGGCCGAGCACCATGACCGTGACCTGCCGTGGTGCTTCAACCGCAAGGAAGCCAAGGCCCACGGCGAAGGCGGCAGCCTGGTGGGCGCGCCGCTGACTGGCGACGTGCTGATCATCGACGACGTGATCACCGCGGGCACCGCAATCCGTGAAGTGATGCAGATCATCGCTTCCCAGGATGGCGCCAAGGCCGCCGGCGTGTTGATCGCCCTGAACCGCCAGGAGCGCGGCAATGGCGAGTTGTCGGCGATCCAGGAAGTGGAGCGCGACTTTGGTATTCCGGTCATCAGTATTGTTTCGCTGAATCAGGTCCTGGAATTCCTAGCCGATGATCCTCAGCTCAAGCAGCACTTGCCAGCAGTAGAAGCCTATCGCGCCCAGTTCGGCGTCTGATACACCTCCCTGTAGGAGCGGGCTTGCTCGCGATGGACGTCAGAGCGCCGCTTTTTGTCAGGCGCCCCGCGTTATCGTTGACGTTTTTCGCGAGCAAGCTCGCTCCTACAAGGACCGCAGGCAAAAAAAGACCCCGCTCAGCCAGGCTGAGCGGGGTCTTTTTTAGGTTCTTCACGGATTACCGGGAAAGACGCTCTTGATCTTCATGAAAAAGAATTCGCTATCCCGGTAACCGTACGCCACCCGCTTGATGACCTTTATTCGATTGTTGATACCTTCCAACTGACCCGTA
>NZ_FYDV01000024.1:0-75332 GCF_900187535.1 Pseudomonas sp. Irchel s3a18
AAAAAGGAAGGAAAGTATTAATATCGCGCATAAGAACGCCGGTTTGTTAGATGTGTTTGCTCGCACGAACATCATCAATCAAATCGGCGTTCTTGTTTCTGTGTTTCCCGGGATTCCGTGAAGAACCTTTTAAATGGGTGCGGCAGGGACTGCCGGTTCCGTAGAGCGACAATTTTGCGCGATCGGAATGGAGTTTCATACCACTGGGTGGTATGTTTATGGGAAGGGATGTCCATGACAATCAGATTGTTCAAGACCAAGCGTTTTGCAGCCCAGGCCGCAAAGGCCTGGATTGGTGATGACGAGTTGAGGTCGGCATTCGACGAGGTGTTAAAAGGTCAAGACTGACAGTCTGGGAGGTGGCGTATGGAAAAAGCGCTTGAGCGAAAACCGCCACCGTTCGATCGTCCTGGCCAAGGGTGGCCGTTACTGGATTTACCAGTTCCTGTTTGCCAAGAAGGACCAGAGCAATATTAGCCAGACGGAACTGGCTGCTTTTCGAGAACTGGCCAAGGCCTACGAAAAGCTCAATGACACACAGGTCCGGCAATTGCTGGAGATGAAGGCGTTTGTGGAGATACATCATGAGCAAGAAATTCAAGAGTGAAGCCCTTGAGTCGGTTCACGAGTCGGCGGCCGCGCTGTTGTCGATCGGTGCCATCAGCAAGACCACCATGCGCCAGTTTGATCAGTCGTGCCTGGCGCAGGTACCCGCGGCTATTCCAGCCCAAGACATCAAGCAACTGCGTGAGCGCAGCAATGTCAGTCAACCGGTGTTCGCCCGCTATCTGAACACCAGCGCCTCCACGGTCAAACAGTGGGAGGCGGGCGACAAGCACCCCAGCGGCATGGCCCTCAAACTGTTGAGCATCGTGCAAAAGTACGGGTTGGAAATACTGGCCTGAGACATCCCGCTGCGCTTCAATGGTGGCATCTTGCCGGGGCTGCATGGAACCCTGTCACGCGCTACGGGTCAATCAGGTGTATGGCTCATTGAAGCCAACTTTTCTCAGGAGCTGCCCCATGGATTTTATCCGCATCATCATCGCCATTCTGTTGCCACCACTGGGTGTGTTCCTGCAGGTGGGTTTCGGCGGCGCTTTCTGGCTGAACATCCTGTTGACCTTGTGCGGCTACATACCGGGTATCGTGCATGCGGTGTACATCATCGCCAAGCGTTGAGCCGTTGGCCCGCAGACTCGGCAGCGATTGCCAGTGTCTGCGGTCAGTCCGGTTGTTGGTTCATCACCGCTTGATAAAACCGCCACTCCTGCTCCAGTGCATGGGCCTGGTTGGTGGCCTTGCGAAAGCCGTGTCGTTCGTCGGGGTAATAGTGGGCCTGGGCAGCGATGCCGTTGTCGTGTAGCGCCTTGATCATGTCGCGGGTCTGCTGCGGCACCACAACGGCATCGAGTTCACCCTGGAAGAAGATGACGGGCACGCGGATGTTACCGGCGTGCAGCAGCGGTGTACGGGCCGCGTAGCGTTCGGCGTCCTTGAGCGGGTCGCCGATCAACCAATCCAGATAATCGCCTTCGAACTTGTGGGTCGTACGGCCCAGGGCCACCGGGTCGCTGACCCCATACAGGCTGGCACCCGCACTGAATACGTCATGGAACGCCAAGGCACAGAGGGTGGTATACCCGCCTGCGCTGCCGCCGCGAATGAACGCATGATTGCGATCGATCAAGCCTTGCTCCGCGAGGTAGCCGACCACGGCACAGGCGTCCTCTACATCCACCTCACCCCAGCGCAAGTGCAAGGCCTGTCGATAGGTCCGGCCGTAGCCACTGCTGCCTCGATAGTTGAGGTCGGCGACGGCGAAACCCCGCTGTGCCCAGTACTGAATGCGCGGGTCGAGCATCGGATAGCAGGCCGAGGTGGGGCCGCCATGGATGAACACTACCAGCGGCGGATTGGCGACATCGCCCAAGGCAGGATAAAAGAACCCGTGGGCCTCGCCTGTGCCGCTGGGGTAACGCAGAGTCTGTGGCTGGCTGATGTGTGCAGCGGGCAGTAACGCAACGCCACCGGCCAGCACCTTGACCTGATGACTGTCGCGGTCGATGGCAAGCACCGCTGAAGGGGCGGTGGTGGAGGCCGCAATGCAGTAGACAAACCGGTCATCCAGCGCCAGGTTGCGAAAGCGGCTGTAGTCGCCGGTGAGGTCTTGAACGCACTCTCCGGTGCGCATACCCAGACGTCCAAAGCCGTCCACCGTCCAGCTCGCCAGGTAATGCTCCCGATCCAGTGGCAACCAGGTACAGCCTCCCAGTTGCCAAGGCGCGGGGCCGTGATCGGCGGCGGCACAGGGCAGTGGCTGCAAGCCTGATTCACTCTCGACCCACGGCTCCCAGAAGCCGCCGCGATCGGTCAGGCAGTACAAGCGACCGGCCTGATCGAAGCGCGGCTGTTGCAGGGACTCCTCATCCCTGTCGCCACCGACACAACGAGGCTTGGCAAAACCGCCACTGTTGTCGCACTCGGCAACCATCAGGCGTGTGGCGGTCCAGGGTTGATGGGGGCGGCTCCATTCGACCCACGCCAGGCGCCGGGCATCGGGGCTCAGGGTCGGTGCGCTGTAGAAGTCGGCGCCTTCGGCCAGCACTTGGCGTCGACCGTCCGCCAGCTGGATGGCGACCAGGCGATGCTGGTTGGCCTGCTCTTCGACGGCCAGTACTTGCCCGTTGGCGAATTGCAGGTCGCCATATCGGCACTGACCCGATGTCAGGGCCTGCGGCGTTTCACCGGTCAGCGATTGCCGATAAAGCTGTTGGTCCGCTTCGTTGACGAAGACCACACCCTCATCGCTCAGGCAGAACGAACCACCGCCGTACTCATAGACCCGGCTGCGTACACTGAACCCGGCCGGGGTCAGGCAGTGCGCCGCGTTGTCACGCCAATGCCAGATCCGGCAGGCGGCGTCGTCGGGGCGGTACTCATTCCAGAACAGGCCATGGGCACCGATGCGCAAGTCTGCGAAGTCGATGCCGGCGGCCACGGCTTTGAGGGCGCTCAAAGCGTCAGCCCTTGACGATGAGGCGTGAGTTTCGTTCATTGCGAAAGGCCAGCTGTTCGATGGTCTGGGTGGCGTGTTCGGCTTCTTCGCGGGCCTTGAGGATCACGCCGTGATGGGCCGACTTGCTGCACACCGGATCCGCGTTGCTGGCGTCACCGGTCAGCATGAAGGCCTGGCAGCGACAGCCGCCGAAGTCCTTTTCTTTCTCGTCGCAGGAACGGCACGGCTCGGGCATCCAGTCGTAACCGCGAAAGCGGTTGAAGCCGAACGAGTCGTACCAGATGTGCTGCATGCTGTGGTCGCGCACGTTGGGGAACTGCACCGGCAGTTGTCGGGCACCGTGACACGGCAATGCGGTGCCATCTGGGGTGACGGTCAGGAAGACGCTGCCCCAGCCGTTCATGCAGGCTTTGGGGCGCTCTTCGTAATAGTCGGGCGTGACGAAGATCAGTTTGCACGGGTGCCCTTGGGCTTGGAGCCTGGCACGATACTCGTTGGTAATGCGTTCGGCGCGTACCAACTGTTCCTGGGTCGGCAGCAGACCGACGCGGTTGAGCTGGGCCCAGCCATAGAACTGGCAGGTGGCGAGTTCGACGAAGTCGGCCTCCAGGGCAATGCACAGCTCGATGATGCGGTCGATCCTGTCGATGTTGTGCCGATGGGTGACGAAGTTCAGCACCATCGGATAGCCGTGGGCTTTCACGGCGCGGGCCATTTCGAGTTTCTGCGCGAAGGCTTTTTTTGAGCCAGCCAGCAGGTTGTTCACCTGCTCGTCGCTGGCCTGGAAGCTGATCTGGATGTGATCGAGCCCAGCCTTCTTGAAATCGCTGATCTTCTGCTCGGTGAGGCCGATCCCCGAGGTGATCAGGTTGGTGTAGAACCCCAGTTTTCGGGCTTCACCGATCAGTTCGGCGAGGTCCTGGCGCACCAGTGGCTCGCCACCGGAAAACCCCAGCTGCGCCGCGCCCATTTCCCGGGCTTCGCGAAACACCTTGAGCCACTGCTCGGTGCTGAGCTCCTTGCCTTGTTCGGCGAAATCCAGCGGATTGGAGCAGTACGGGCATTGCAGCGGGCAGCGGTAGGTCAGTTCGGCCAGCAGCCACAGCGGCAGGCCAGTCTCAGGCTTCGCCGGCATGGCCAGGTGATCAGCCGAGTTCGATCCAGTGCTGTGCACGGGCGACCTCCATGAATTGCTCGATGTCGTCACCGAGCTCGGGCACGCCGGGGAACCGGGTGTCCAGTTCGGCAATGATCGCCGCGACATCCCGCTGCCCATCGATCAGGCCACCAATCAGCGCGGCGCTTTCATTGAGTTTGATCATGCCTTCGGGGTACAGCAGTACGTGGCCTTTCTGGGCCGGCTCGTACTGGAAACGATAGCCGGGACGCCAGCGTGGGGTCTTGCTGCGGTCGAAACTCATAAGGCGATCCCTTTGTGCCAGACCCGCTGCCCGGTCACGCTGTGATAAGGCGGGCGGTTCAGTTCATAGGCCATGCTCATGGCATCGAGCATGCTCCAAAGTATGTCCAGTTTGAACTGGAGAATTTCCAGCATGCGCTGCTGGCTGTCATAGGTGGTGTAGTGCTGCAGGGTGATCGCAAGGCCGTGTTCGACATCGCGCCGCGCCTGGCCCAGGCGTGTACGGAAATACGCGTAGCCGGCCGGATCGATCCAGGGGTAGTGCTGCGGCCAGCTGTCCAGGCGTGATTGATGGATCTGAGGGGCGAACAGTTCGGTCAAGGAGCTGCTCGCGGCTTCCTGCCAACAGGCGCGGCGCGCGAAGTTGACGTAGGCATCCACGGCAAAACGCACCCCAGGCAACACCAGTTCCTGGGAGCGCAGTTGATCGGGGTCAAGGCCGACGGCCTGGCCAAGGCGCAGCCAGGCTTCGATGCCGCCGTCTTCACCGGGAGCGCCGTCATGGTCAAGCAGGCGCTGAATCCACTCGCGACGGATCTCGCGGTCCGGGCAGTTGGCCAGAATCGCGGCGTCTTTCAGGGGGATGTTCACCTGGTAGTAAAACCGGTTGGCGACCCAGCCCTGGATCTGCTCGCGGCTCGCCCGGCCTTCGTACATCGCCACGTGATAGGGGTGGTGGATGTGGTAGTAGGCGCCCTTGGCCCGCAGGGCGGCTTCGAATTCGGCGGGGGACAGCGGTGTATGGGTCATTGCGGTTCTCCGGGGATCAACCGTAGAGGTGTGGTGTTTTTGCCGGGCTTGGCCGCGCCAGACCACGCAGCGGTCTGGCGCTGCGCTGTCAGAGCTCGATGCTCATCCCGTCATACGCCACTTCAACATTGCGCCGAGCCAGTTCGGCGCGCTGGGCCGAGTCCTCATCGAGGATCGGGTTGGTGTTGTTGATGTGGATAAGTACCTTGCGCTGGCTGGGCAACTGCTCGAGCACCTCGAGCATGCCCCCCGGGCCGTTTTGCGCCAGATGGCCCATTTCCCGGCCGGTGCGGGTGCCAACGCCACGGCGCTGCATTTCGTCGTCGTCCCACAGGGTGCCGTCCACCAGCAGGCAGTCGCTGCCGGCCATGATCTCAAGCAGCGCCCCATCGACCTTGCCCAGCCCCGGCGCATAGAACAGCTTGCCGCCTGTACGCAGGTCTTCGACGACCAAGCCGATGTTGTCGCCTGGGTGTGGGTCGAAGCGGTGCGGCGAGTAGGGCGGTGCCGCGCTGCGCAAGGGTAGCGGGTTGAACCGCAGGTTCGGGCAGGCCGGGATGGTGAAGCTCTGGTCGAGCTCGATGCGGTTCCAGTTCAGCCCCCCGTTCCAGTGGCTGAGCATGGTGAACAGCGGGAAGCCGGTACTCAGGTCTTCGTGGACCATGTCAGTGCACCACACGGAGTGCGGGCAACCTTCGCGCAGGCTGAGCAAGCCGGTGGTGTGGTCGATCTGGCTGTCCATCAGGATGATTGCACTGATCCCGCTATCGCGCAGTGCCCGGCCGGGCTGCATGGGGGCAAAACCCTGGAGCTGTGCGCGGATGTCCGGAGAGGCATTGCACAGCACCCAGTTCACACCGTCATCGGAAATGGCGATGGACGACTGGGTCCGCGCCGTGGCCCGCAGGCTGCCATCGCGAAAACCCGCGCAGTTCACGCAGTTGCAGTTCCACTGCGGAAAACCACCGCCAGCGGCGGCCCCTAGAATCTGGACAAACATGACCGCTCCACCCCATCCACGCTGAAAATAAAAACGCCCCGGACGGGCCGAGGCGTTGAACCGCATCTTCTCCCTAAAGGCAGAATCAACGGCTGGCGAAGTACATGGTGACTTCAAAGCCGATACGCAGATCGGTGTAGGCAGGTTTGGACCAGGTCATAAAAACGCTCCTTCAAATTGGGCTCTATACATATAGTCCACCTCCGGCAGGAGGTGTTTGGATGCTTGTCGGGCCTATGTTACTGAAACGTTTCTGCAAATTGGAGATATCTGTCGAAGAAAGCCCGTTACAGCTGCGGTAATGATCCCGTTGCCAGATACCTACGGCCACCTTCTGCGCGCATCAACCGGCCTGCCGCGTCGAGCAGCGTTGTGCGGTCCAGTCGCAATATGGCCTGTTGCAACCGCTGAAGATAATCCGACGAATGGCCGCCCAGTTTGCCTTGCCACTGCAGCTCAAAGGCCTGGGCCAGTGGCAGCGTACGGTCGTCGAGTTGCTCAGCCAGGGCCTGTTGCTGATGGGCCAAAGCTTGATCATCGATCGCCTCTATGAGATCGGGCAATTGCTTGAGGAACAACTCCACCTGTTCAGCCAACACTGTCACCGACGCTTGCGGCGACTGTATCCCGAACTGCAACCCGGTTTGCCCGTTGATCTGTCGGATACCGCTGAATACCGCGTAGCCCAATTGCAACTCGACCCTCAGGCGTTGATAGAAGGGTGTTTGGCACAGGTGAGCCAGCATGCGCCATGCGGCTTCGTCGGCCTGTGCCTGGGTGGGAGCAGGGCAAAACAGCAGCAGCGCGTGTTCGTTGGCGGTGCCCGGTAGCTCGCTCCAAAGCCGTTGCCCGGCAATCGACTGCGGCGCTGTCGGCTCGCTGTCGGGAATCCCCGGGGCTCGGCTCAATGCGCGGGTGATTGCGGTTTGAGCCGTTGGCGAAAAGCCAGTCGCCAGTCCGTCCCAGCGCGCGCTGGCCCAGGTTCGGTGCAGGTCGTCCACCGTGCCGGGCGGCGATGCCGGTTGTGAGCCTTGGCCCAGGCAGTGGGCGGGCAGTGCCTTGAGCATTTGCCGAATCGCGATCATGGGGGCAGCGTCATCAACGCTGTGCCAGGCGTGGGCAGTGGGGTTGGCCAGGCATTGCAGCGCCTGTTCGAGAATTGCGGGCATCGGCTCGTGCCAGCCGTTCAACTTCAGCCGCCATTGATTGCCCATTTCACTGAAGGACAGTTCGACACCGGCTTGCAGCGCGTCGTCGCGCAGGCTTTGCAGGCTGAAGTCGAGTACGGGCTGGAAGTTGGCTGGTGGCGTTGAGTCGAGGCGCCAGCGCAGGCATATCGCCGCTTCGCCGCCGGTATCCGTCGGCGCAGGGCTGAACTGCATGGACGAACGGTCACGGCGGCCGCGTGTGCGGTCCTGGGCGAACGTGCGCAAGCCCCGGTGAGCGCTGGTCTGCCCCCGGATCAATCCGGCGGGCGCCGGCTCGTCGACGCTGCGCAGCCATGGATTGGCGGGTGGCAATTGCCAGGCGATCGTCGGGTGTGGCGCAGGCGTTGGATTCATCTGACGCAAGATCGCCTTCAAGGCCGCAACGCCTGGGTCCGACAACTGTGGCTCCAGTTGCTCACTGTCCCGTCGGGCCAGCGCCAGGGCCTGGCTGGATTCAGTTTTTCGCCGTTGCACAAGGGCATATTCTTCGCGCAGTCCAGGCCAGTCGGCCTGTTGGCTGAAGTCATGCAGCCAGTCATTGAACAACTCGCTTACTGCTGCAGGTTGCGTGTCGGGGCTGCTCAGTTTGAACTCGATGTGCAGCAGTGCTTGCCCGGCAAAGTGGTACACCGGCACGGCCTTCAGGTGGTCGATCAATTGGCGATGGCGTAACTCGGCAAGCAAGCCGCCGGGCTTGGCAGCATTGAGCCAGGTGCAGAGGAAATCCAGTGCCTCACGGGATGCGGTGGGCAAGGCTTCGAACGCAAATACCAGGTTGAGTCGACGTTCGTCGATCTGTTGATAGCGGCCCGTTGGGCTGGTCATCAAGGCGGTCGGCAGGCTTTGCGGTTGTGCCTCGCCGACGTTGAGGTCGACGCTCAAGCGCTGGGCCATGCTGCGCAATTCATCCACAGGCTGTGGGCCGACAAGGCTCAAGGTCATTTGACCGGTCTGGTAGAAGCGCTGATAGAAGGCACGCAGTGCCTGTTGGAACGCCGGTTGCTCCACCGCCAGGCTGTTGCGGTTGCCAGCATGGAAGTCGCGCAAGGGATGAGCTGCCGAAAGCTCGTTGAGCAGCGCCTGTTGTTGCTGCGCCGCTGCGTCCTGGGACCAGGCGATGAACTCGGCTTCCAGCACTTCCCGTTCCCGCAATTGATCGTCGGGACTCAGGCGTGGATGGGCGAGCATGTCGCACAAGCGCTCCAGCCCTGCGGCGCAGGCATGCACAGGCAGTTCGAAGAAGAAGTCGGTGGTGCGCTCACGGGTTTGTGCATTCAGTTGGCCGCCATGCCGTTGTACGTAGGCCATCAGCCCTTCGTCCGCGGGGAAGCGTTCAGTGCCCAAAAACAGCAAATGCTCAAGAAAGTGCGCCAAGCCAGACCAGGCCCGTGGGGCATCGTGGCTACCGGCGGCGACCCGCAAGACAGCCGCGCAGCGTTTCAAGCCGGGCGCATGACGAAGTGAAACCCGCAGGCCGTTGGCCAGGGTTTCGGTGTGAGGGTGAAGAGGGGTCGGCGCAGGCATGAGCACTTCCGCTACAAAGAAGCGCTCATGCTAGCGAAAACCTTGGGTCAGCGCTTGTTCAGCTCGCCGTAGAGCTCTGGCCGGCGGTCGAGAAAGTAGCGATTGGCGGCGCGTGAATCGACCATCAACTGCCGGTCCAGGGTGCCAACGATCAGCGCTTCATCCAGCCCGGCCTGAGCGATACGGCTGCCATCCGGCGCGGCAATGCTGCTCTGGCCGCAGTAGTGGATCTGGTCTTCGTTGCCGCAGTAGTTGGCGTAGGCCACGTAACACTGGTTCTCGAAGGCCCGTGAACGTACGGTGACGTCGGCGATGAAGTCGTAGGGAATCATGTTCGCCGTCGGCACCAGTATCAACTCGGCACCGGCCAGTGCCAGGCGTCGGGCGTTTTCCGGGAACTCCAGGTCGTAACAGATCAAGAAGCCCAGCCTCCAGCCATTGAGCTCGACCAACGGAAACTCATTCGGTCCGATGCTGAACATCGAGTGGTCGAGTTCGCCGAACAGGTGGGTCTTGCGGTAGTTGGCCAGTCGCCGGCCCTGGCTGTCGATCAACTGCACCGCGTTGTAGATCTGCCCGTCCTCGGCGCGCTCCGGGTAGCCATAGGCAATGGCAATGCCATTGGCCCTGGCAACGTTGGCGATGTGTTGCGCCGATGCACCGTCTTGCGCCTCGGCCAATGCGCCGACCGCTTCCGCGCCGATGTTGTAGCCGGTCAGGAACATCTCCGGGAACACCAACAGATCGGAATCCCCAGCCTCTGTTGCAAGTCGCTGCAAACGTTTCAGATTGGCGGCAACGTCCAGTGGCAGCGGTGGGCATTGGTAAAGGGCTACGCGCATCTCGGACTCCTCTTACTCGGGCAGGGCAATCGGCCCGATCTCATGGAACACGTCGCCCGGCCCCGGGTTTTCGGCGTGAGTCGTACCGCCAAAGTGATTCATGATGCCCCAAACCGCGTTGAGCGAGGTTTGTACCGCGCCTTCGACCCAGGCCGGCGTCCAGGACACATCATCCCCAGCGATAAATATCCCGCGCTGTTCCGCGGGCATGTCCTGCTGCATGAAGTGCGCATACATGCGCTGGTTGTAACGGTAGTGGCCAGGCAGGGCGCCTTTGAATGCCCCGAGGAAGTGCGGGTCGGCTTCCCAGGACACGGTAATCGGGTCGCCGATGATGCGGGCCGCGATGTCGACTTTCGGGTAGATCTTCTTCAGGGCATCGAGTGCCAGCTTCACGCGTTTATCGATCGGTTGCGGGAGCATTTTCAGTGCATCGCTCATCCACGAGTACGACAGGCAAATCACCCCGGGTTTGTCGTCGCCGTTGTCGAAGAGGTAGGTGCCACGGGTCAGACGGTCGGTGAGGGTCATGCTCATCAGGTCGCGGCCGGTTTCCGGGTCTTTGTCCTTCCAGAACGGGCGGTCGACCATGACGAAGGTTTTCGAGGATTGCATGTAGCGGGTGCGGTCCAGGGCCATCCACATCTTTTGCGAGAACAGCGACTCTTCGCATTCGATCTGGGTGGTCAGCAGCCAGCTTTGGCAGGTAGTCAGCACCGCCGCGTATTCACGCGTGTCGCCCCAGTTGTCGGTGACGCTGAAGCGGCCATCGGCAGCGCGTGCGATCCGTTTGACTCCGGTGCGTGGCGCACCCTTGTGCAAGGAGCTCAGGCTTGTGCCTTGCGGCCAGTGAGCGCAACGCTCAGGGACATGGCGCCAGATGCCCAGTGGCACTTGTTCCACACCGCCCACCACCAGGTGCTGGTGATCGTCGCAGTTGGTCATCACCACGCGGAAGATTTCCAGCATCGAGTTCGGGAAGTCCGAATCCCAGCCGCCGGTGCCGAAGCCGACCTGACCGAAGACTTCGCGGTGATGGAACGACAGCTTGGCGAAGGCTTTGGAGGTGGCAACGAAGTCGTAGAACGTGCGGTCGTCCCACAACGGTACGAGGGTGTTCCACAGTTCTTTGAGACGCGGGACGTCGCGGTCGCGGATCGCCTGCTGGATCTCGCCAAAGCGCGAACCGTCTTCCAGCGCATCGGCCCAGGCGTCGGCGACTTCCTGGAACAGGGCAGGAAGATCGGCGAGCTTCTGTGCGTAGTGGGTCTGGCCTTCCAGGTCGATGACTGTACTGCCGGAGGCCGGGGTCAGGGGGTTGGGGAAGGGTTTGGTCTCAAGACCGAGTTTGTCGACGTAGTGATAGAACGCAGTGGAGGACACCGGGAAACGCATGCCACCCAGCTCGGCGATGATCCCTTCGGCACCTTCGAAGGCCTGGGAGCGCAAGCGGCCGCCCATTTTCGAGGCTTCATAGACGACTGGTTTCAAGCCCAGCTTCATCAATTCATAAGCGGCCACCAGGCCTGCGATACCGGCACCGACAATGGCCACTTCCGTGCCGTGGTTGTGCGCTGGAATGCTACCCAGGCCGGCCGGGTGCTCGATCCAGTCGTCAAAGGCGAAAGGGAAGTCGGGACCGAAGATGGTGACTGGTTTTTTACCGTCTGCAGGATGGCGATTGTTCTTGTTCATGGCGGACCTTGCTGGCGACGTGCACACAGGTGCTGAGTATAGAAAAGACTGTCGCCATTCTAGGGAGCGTAGCGCACGTTAATAAGACGCAAAGTGTCGTCGTTTTGCATGTCTTTGAGTCAATTTGACGAGGCTAGTGGTCAGACTGGCTGTCCACGATCAATCTTGCTGCTGAGGATGATCGACGTGGTGGTCTTTTCCACACCATCGACGCTGCCAATCTGGTCAAGCAGTTGGTCGAGCTGTTCCGGTGAGTCAGTGCGCAGCCAGGCCACGTAATCGAACTCGCCACTCACCGCACAGAGTTGCTGGACCTGCGCCATGCTACTGAGCCGGCGCAGTACTTCTTTGCCGGAGCGCGGTTGCACGGTGATCCCGACATAAGCCTGCAAGCCACCGTCGACCACACGCTGGCCCAGGCGTACGCCATAACCTGTGATCACCTTGGCCTTCTCCAGGCGTGCCAGCCTTGACGTCACGGTGGTGCGGGCGATACCCAATTGCCGGGCGAGCATGGCCACGCTTTCACGGGCATTGATCTGCAGGGCTGCAATCAGTTGGCGGTCGATTTCATCGAGAGCGAGAGGGCGGGTGTCAGGCAAGGTTGTCTCCGGCGGCACACTTCAGTGGGCCGCATGTTACAGGCTGATGGGGGGGATGCGAGTGGCCGCAGGCAGGGAGCGCAACGTGCGTCATGCCACACGCGTCACCCGAGAAGCGACCTCAATGCCTGAAGATCGATCCTGGGAATGATGCTCTCAGGAACCCTGGAGGTACTGGACAGGTTGTAAACGGTGAAGCTTTCACCCATGACTTTTCTCGACATCAGCTTCAACGACGGAAGAATTCGGGTGTGGTAGTGCTCATCCAGCCCGCAAGGTGACAACACGGAACCGTTGTTCTCATAGAAACGCCCCATGGACGGGTTCAGATCGAACCCGACAAGAATCACCTTGCTGAAACCCAGGTGGTGGGCAAGTTGCAGGGCCAGGTAAGCCACTGTGCGGGCGTCGAAGAAGCCATCGCTCAGGTTCTTGCTGAAGCCGACGCTTCTGGAGCGATGGCCCAGAAACGAATGTTTGTGTACCAGGTTCTTGTTGGTTCTGAAGAAGTAGTCGAGCCAGGTTTTTTTCGGGGCCCGTTTTAACGCGAAAAGCTTTCCTGCGGGTCGAGTCCCCGTTCGCCGTACATGTTCTGTCCATAAGGCGACACGCTGGCTGATGTTCATCGCCAGGGAAAAGAGTTCGGGTTGCTGCTTGGGGAAACCCATGTCCGTACAAATGTAGAAGTACGGCTTGATGTTTGTCCCGTTGAACAGCGAAATGGCGCCATTCATGGTGATCATCGGAACGTGGGCGAACTCGTCGACCGGAAAATCTTTGGTCGAACTCCCCGAGGCGATAATGAACACGGTACCGGTCTCGGTGTTGCGGCACTCGTCGAAATCACTCGTATGACTCAACCTGACGTCAACCAATGGGCGTTCCTGAGTTGCTTCCATGTCGGGTGTCCGATTGTTATGCCATTGACGGTGCTTATATTTTTTATAGGCCCTGAAGCGTGACGCGACGGCTGCCCAGCGAAGCGTCGCATCTTGCGCACAGCGCTTCAGGCGCAAGGGGTCGAATCTAGCAAATCGCCATGAATGCAACCAACCTAAATGTTACCGAACGGTAATGCGGTCGCAAATCGAGGGAAAAGATTGAGGCGCGGGCAGGGTGCGGAAACGATAAAGCCGCGCAATGTGCGGCTTCTGGATGGGGTTTGCCCAAGGGGCTGGCTTGCTCGGGTCTAACCTCAGATGCTCTCTGTGGCTAATATGTCGCTCAACTCCGACAAACTGATTTTAGGGAATACGCTGGCTGGGATTTTAGAAGAGGCAGACAGGTTGTAGACTTTGAAGCTTTCATTGACGACATGTTCCGACATCAGGCGCAGTGAAGGCAGTATTCGGCGCTGTAAAGCAGCGTCCAGGTTGCAGGGCGAGACAGCCTGTTCATTTTTTTCATAGAAGCGGCCGGCGCTGGGGTTTAAATCAATCCCGACCAAAAACACTTTGCTAAAACCTAAGTGATAAGCAAGTTGCATTGCAATGTATGCAACGGTTCGTGCGTCAAAGTAACCCGTGTTCAAGTCTTTGCTGAATCCAATTGAGCGTTGGCTTCCGAATTGGAATCTACTGTTTCGAATGTGAGATTGTTCCGGGTTTAAAAGAGAGCGAAGCAACGAGGAGGTCGGTGCTTTTGAAAGTCTGAATACGTTCTTTCGAAGTATGTTGGCGCGAGATAATGAGCCCGCCAATACAATATTTTCGCTATGCTCCAATGCCTGCGCGTATAGCAAAGGTTGCTCTACTGGAAAACTGACGTCAGAACAGATATAGAAAGAGGGCTGCAGTCCTTTTTCTACAAACAGTGAGACTGCACCATTCATTGTGATGGTGGGGTATTCCGAAAAACGTTCAATCGGAAAGTCACGTGCCGAACTTCCGGAGGCTACAATAAAAACGGGTCCTTTTCTTGAGCCCTTCGCTAGGTCAAACGTCATTGGCTTTTTCACCTTGTCCGCAGATTTTTGTATCTCTCAACTCAGGTGTGATTTTCAATCGCAGGCACTTGTCATTCGTGATGACGCTTCAGAAACATTTTATCATACTCCATTTGAAAGCGGCGTGCGCTACCGTGGTTCGGCCAAGCACACCCTGCCGCCGGGAAAATCTTCCTGCCGTCTAACCTGTGGTTGGCACGTCGAGGGTGACTGACGAATGCGGGCGAGGCGGGTCTGGTGCCAGCGAGGAATTCGTTGAAGTCAAGCGGCTAGCCTCCATGAAACTTGGATTTATTACAGTTTTACGTGGTGCTGGAGCTTGCTGTGTTTCTGTTATGAAATGTTGTAACCAGTAAGAATATAAACCCTGTTCGTTGGTTTTGTGAGGCGGGTTAGAAATGTGGTATCTATAGCGTCGCCCGAATGAAAGGCTCATTGTGAAAATTGGGTTTTAAGTGTTTCGCTGTGATTATATTAATTTCTGGCTGTTTTTAGTGGTGGTGTGTAGGTGCTGATGAGGGGATGTTGGAGTCGCCAGTAATGAGGTGGGTTGATTGCAGGTGGAACGGCAAGATTAGAGAGTCTGTCTGTTGTCGGTGAGTTGAGTTTTAAGTTATGTTTTAGTCAGGTTGAACTGTCAGGTTTGAATTTTTCAGCATGGCACATTGAATGGGGCTGCAAGAAGGCGCAACTCCGATCATTCAAGTGATGACTGTTTTGCTTTTTCCGGATGTGGCATCGCTTTTTGAAGGGTTTTTGGTGCATGAGAAAGCTTGTGGCGTGTTTGAAGGCTAGTAAGTTGTATCGATTTCTAGTTGATGAGGATGAGTATCAGCCAACTCGTGAGGAATTGCGTGAGCTTCGTTACGGAAAAGCGGATAAAGGAAGTAACGATATGTTGTCACGTGATCTTGAGAAAAACAAAGGCATGGAAGAGTGATTGTTAAGCCAGAGATGGGGCTCACGGGTAACTAAATCGAGAATGTCCATGGTGTGGTTGGTCGCATGGCAACGTCCATCAGTGTGCAGGGCGCATCACCTGTATTTTGGCCTGCGGATGATGGCAATCACGAGCAGTCGCCCTTGATTTTTGTGCGCTCCGACTGTTTCGCCAGCGGCTCGATCTTATTGGCATGGGAACGTCAACGCGCTGATGTTCAGAAAGCCGGGAGCTGAAGTGGGCACGGGCAGCGGGTTGCATGACGACCGTCGGCCGTACCCATGCAGCTACGGCCTGGCGCCAGTTCATGCTGAGCAAAGACTTAACGTCGTGTCCGGGATGGGTTGGCTGCTACAGGATGCTTCGCATAACGAGTGCGCCCCTGGCTGGAGGGGCCATGCATTTCAACGCAGAAAATTTGAGCCGGAAACACGAAAGCCGCGCAATGCGCGGCTTTCGGATTTGGTGGGCCCACACGGACTTGAACCGTGGACCAAAGGATTATGAGTCCTCTGCTCTAACCAACTGAGCTATAGGCCCTCAGTAGGTCGCGGATTATAGCGACGGTTTCTCGGCTGTGCTATCCGAAAAATCTGAAACTGCGATACGAAGAAAGGTTGCGGCGAATTCGTCGGCTGGCAGCGGCAGGCTGACGATATAGCCCTGGATCTGCTCGCAACCTTCGGCCGTCAGGAATTGCTGCTGTGCCTGGGTTTCGACGCCTTCGGCAATGATGGTCAGTTGCATGCTGCGGCCAAGGGCGATGATTGCCCGGACAATGGCGACGTCATGGGGGTCGTCCGGCAGGCCTCGGACAAAGGATTGGTCGATTTTCAGGAAGTCCAGAGGCAGGCGTTTGAGGTAGCTCAGAGAGGAATAGCCCGTGCCGAAGTCATCGATCGCCAGTTGCACACCCAGGTGCTTGAGCTGGTGCAGGACTTCCAGAGCCTCTTCGGCCTGGCTCATGATGAAGCTTTCAGTAATTTCCAACTGCAGCAAACCGGGTTTCAGGTGGTTGTCCTTGAGCAGTTGTTCGATGCGGCCCAGCAGGTTGGGCTGGCGCAATTGTGCCCCGGCGAGATTGACCGACAGCGAGCCGAGGCTTTCATAGCACGCGTTCCATTCCTGCAGTTGCCGGCAGGCCTGCTCGAGTACCCAGTCACCGATCTGCATGATCATGCCGTTTTCTTCGGCCAGCGGGATGAAGTGCTCGGGGGGCACGTCACCGAAGTTGGGGTGATGCCAGCGAATCAGTGCCTCGGCCCCCACCAGGCGTGTTTGGTTGAGGCTGATTTTGGGTTGATAGTACAGGGTCAGTTCATTGCGTTCGATGGCGCGACGCAGTTCATGTTCCAGCGCGACTCGCTCGCTGGCCTGCGCGGTGAGATCGCGGGTATAGCTTTCGACCCGGTTACGGCCTTTGGCCTTGGAGCGGTACATCGCGGCATCGGCGTTCTTGACCAGGGTGGCCACGTCGCTGCCGTCCCTGGGGTAGAGGCTGGTGCCGATGCTGGCACTGATGAAGAATTCGTGCTCACCCGCCTGGAACGGTGCGGCGAAGCAGTTCAACAGCTTGTTGGCGATATGGTCGGCGTCACTGGCTTGCTGCAGTCCGGGCAGCAGGATGATGAATTCGTCACCGCCCAGGCGCGCCACGGTATCGATGTCCCGCAGTTGCTCCTTGAGGCGCACGGCGATGCCTTTGAGCAGCAGGTCGCCGACGGGGTGGCCAAGGCTGTCGTTGATGTGTTTGAAACGGTCCAGGTCCAGGAATAGCACGGCACCCTGGCCGCCCCGTTCTTGCTGGCCGTTGAGGGCCGTGAGCAGCCGGCTCTCGAACAGCGTACGGTTCGGCAGGCCGGTGAGCGGGTCGTGGTGGGCCTGGTAGTCGAGTTTCGCCTGGGCGTGCTTGAGGCTCGATATGTCGGCAAATACCGCCACAAAGTGGGTGATGAAGCGGTCCTTGTTGCGCACGGCGCTGATGGTCAGCCAGCTGGGATACAGCTCGCCATTCTTGCGCCGGTTGGAAATCTCGCCTTGCCAATGCCCTTCGGCGGTCAGTTGGTGCCACATGGCCGCGTAGAAGGCGCTGTCGTGCAGGCCAGAGGCGAGTAGTCGGGGCGTATGGCCGAGGGCCTCGGTCTCGCTGTAGCCGGTGATCTCGGTAAAGGCACGGTTGACGGCGCTGATGTGCTGTTGGGTGTCAGTGATCAGAACACCTTCAGCCGTGCTCTCGAATACCGTGGCGGCCTGTTGCAGCTTTTCCTGCATCAGGTGTCGCTCGGTGATGTCGCGAGCGATGGTCAGCATGCATTCCTCGTTTCCGATCGGCAGCGGCCGGCTCGACATCTCACAGAGGCGGATCTGCCCATCGTTGCGCCGGATATGGCAGCTGAAGTCGCGGACAAAACCATCGCGCTTGAGCTGGTCGAGCATTTTCCTGCGTTCGTTCAGGTTGACCCAGATCCCGAGATCGAGGGTCGAGCGATCCAGTGACATTGCGCTGTTGAAGCCGGTAATGCGGCTGAATCCTTCGTTGACCTCAATCAGCAGTCCGTCGCTGACCCGCGACAGCAGCAGGCCGTCAGGGGAGGCATGGAAGGCTTTGGCGAACTTCTCTTCAGAGGTCTGCAGTTGCTGTTGGGTTTCCTTGAGCTGGCTGATGTCGCGTACCACCACGACCAGCGCCGGCGTGGTATCGAGTTCAAAGGGCTCGGCGGAGATCAGGCCGGTGAACACTTGGCCATTGCTGCGGCGAAAAGGCATTTCCAGGTTGCGAATGCTGCCCGCCTGCAAGCGTTTCAACAGCCCGGGTCCCACGCCGGCGATGCCCCATATGTTCAATTCGGTGGCGGTTCGGCCGATGACTTCGTCGGCGCTGAGACCGATCTGCTCCTCGAACGCTTCGTTGACCTCCAGCAGGCAACCATCTACCAGGCGCGCGATCACCAGGATGTCCGGGCATTGCTGGAATACCGAGGCGAATTTCTGCTCGGAGAGGCGCAAGGCTTCCTCGGTGCGTTTGGCTTCGCTGATGTCGATCATCAGCCCGCGCATCACCGGCTCATGGCCGTGCTCGATCAGGCTGACGATGTCTCGCACCCAGAGGCAGCGGCCGTCTGCGGTGATCACTCGGTAGTCCAGGCTGTGATCGCGCCCGGCGAGGAGTTCGTGGTCGCAAAAATTTTGGGCACGGGTGAGGTCGGCAGGGTGGATGATGTTGCGCCAGAAGCCCGGTATCAGCCAGTGGGAGAGGGGGTAGCCGAGCAGGTCTTCGGCATGTGGCGAGACGTAGCTGTAAGTGAAATCGCTGATACGTGCTTCCCAGGCAATGGCAGAAAGACTCTCCACCAGCCCGCGGTAATGATATTCGCTGGAGCGCAGTTCCTGCTCCAGATCGACCCGGCGTGCGATTTCCGAACTCAAGCGCCGATTGATGCGAATCACCGCGGCCAGGACGATGACCAGCAGCAGTATGCCGGGCAGGCCGTATTTCAATAGATCGACCCAGAAGGTCCGGTGATCGAGGACGTTGCCTACCCAGTGTTCCTGGATGGAGCTGATTTCGCCTGGGGTCATGTCGGCCAGCACTTTATCCAGTATGCCGACCAATACGGTGTTGTTGCGAGGTACTGCCATCGCCAGTTGGTAGCGATAGGGCGTTTCACCGCTGACGTAGAGGCCTTCAAGCTTGAGTTGGCGAAGGCTCCAGACACTTGAGGCCAGATCGCCCACGACGGCATCTACCCTATCGGTGGCCAGGGCCTGCAAGGTTGAACTGACGTTGGGCATGGGCACCAGATTGAGGTCGGGGTGGTGCGTACGCAGCAGTTCATGGGGGGCGTAGTTCTCCACCACGGCGACCTTCAGTCCGTACAGGTCATCAAGGTTGCGCGGTTGCGCACTGCCCACATGGGCCAGGATGACGATGGGAAAGTCCAGATAGGGCCGCGTGAACGAGAGGTAGGTCTGGCGCTCGGGGGTCGACATGATGCCGGGCAGGAGGTCCAGCTTGCCACGTTTGACCTGGTCCAGTACTTCGGTCCAGCTGACGGGTTCGACGGGGGTGACCTTGATTGCCAGGCGATTGCGTATGACGTTGATGTAATCGGCCGCCAGCCCCTGGTAATGGCCTTGTTCATCGCGGTACTCAAAGGGTGGCCAAGAGGCATCCACTCCCAGGCGTAATTCCGGGTGAGCCGCCAGCCAGCGACGTTCTTCGTCTGTAAGAGTCAGCGCGCCAGCCGTTGCGGTCCAGGTCATCAGCGACAGTAAAAGTACGGCCGGGATTCTGGGCATAACGGTCTCGTTATGGCTCGGGGGGGATGTTTCGAGTGTAGACGGGCTGGCGGGGGGAGGTGGGGTGCGGGGAGGATAAATCTGTAGAAAGCAAAACCCCCGGCAGGGCCGGGGGTCTTGGGGTTACTCGTCGAGGAAGGAGCGCAGATGCTCGCTTCTCGTCGGGTGGCGCAGCTTGCGCAGCGCCTTGGCTTCGATCTGGCGGATCCGTTCACGGGTAACGTCGAACTGCTTACCGACTTCCTCAAGGGTGTGGTCGGTATTCATGTCGATACCAAAGCGCATGCGCAGGACCTTGGCTTCACGGGCTGTGAGGCCGGACAGCACTTCGCGAGTCGCTTCTTTAAGGCTCTCAACGGTTGCAACATCGATTGGCGACTGCATGGTCGAGTCTTCGATGAAGTCACCCAGATGGGAGTCTTCGTCATCACCGATCGGGGTTTCCATGGAGATCGGCTCTTTAGCGATCTTCAATACCTTGCGGATCTTGTCCTCAGGCATTTCCATGCGTTCGCCCAGCTCTTCCGGGGTCGGTTCGCGACCCATTTCCTGCAGCATCTGCCGGGAAATACGGTTGAGCTTGTTGATCGTCTCGATCATGTGCACCGGAATACGGATGGTGCGGGCCTGGTCGGCGATCGAGCGAGTGATCGCCTGACGGATCCACCAGGTGGCATAAGTCGAGAATTTGTAGCCGCGACGGTATTCGAACTTGTCTACCGCTTTCATCAAGCCGATGTTGCCTTCCTGGATCAGGTCGAGGAATTGCAGGCCACGGTTGGTGTACTTCTTGGCGATGGAGATCACCAGACGCAAGTTCGCTTCGACCATCTCTTTTTTCGCGCGGCGGGCCTTGGCCTCACCGATCGACATGCGACGGTTGATGTCCTTGATCTCGGCAATCTTCAAGCCGGTTTCGGCTTCAAGTGCGGTCAGCTTCTGCTGGCAACGAACTATGTCGGCCTGCAGGCGGCCAATGGCTTCAGCGTATTTGCTTTTGCCTTTGGCCAGGGCTTCGGTCCAGCTTTCGTCAACTTCGTTGCCCGGGAACTGGCGCAGGAAGTCGGCACGCGGCATGCGTGCATCACGAACGCAGAGCTGCATGATCGCGCGCTCTTGCTGACGCAGGCGATCCAGGGCGCTGCGAACACGCTCAACCAGGCCTTCGAATTGCTTCGGAACCAGTTTGATCGGCATGAACAGCTCGGCCAGCGCCAACATCTCGGCAATGGCTTGCTTGTTTTCACGACCGTGCTTTTTCAGCGCCTTGCGGGTGATTTCCATCTGGTCGGCCACAGCGCCAAAACGCTGGGCTGCGATGACCGGATCTGGACCGCTTTCGGCTTCTTCTTCGTCGTCACTGGCTTCAGCATCGTCGTCTTCGGCGTCGTCGTCCGCTTTCGCGGCCTTGGCGTCGACAGGCGGCGGCACTTCTGCAGCAGGCGGCGCAATGCCGTCGTCCGGGTCGATATAACCGCTCAGGACGTCGGACAGGCGACCACCTTCGGTGGTGACGCGAGTGTATTCGGAGAGAATGTGGTCAACCGTGCCAGGGAAGTGCGCAATTGCGCCCATCACTTCACGGATGCCCTCTTCAATACGTTTGGCGATTTCGATTTCGCCTTCACGTGTGAGGAGCTCTACCGTACCCATTTCACGCATGTACATGCGCACAGGGTCGGTGGTGCGACCGATGTCGGTCTCGACCGCTGCCAACGCAGCCGCTGCTTCTTCCGCAGCGGCCTCGTCGGTATCGGCGTCGGCCAGCATAAGGGCGTCCGCATCCGGAGCACTCTCGTGTACGGGAATCCCCATGTCATTAATCATGCGGATGATGTCTTCCACCTGTTCCGGATCTGAAATATCCTCCGGCAGGTGGTCGTTGACCTCTGCGTAAGTCAGATACTTCTGCTCACGACCCAGTTTGATCAACTCGATGATACGAGATTGCTGTTGCGCTTTTCCGGACATAACACCCTATCCACTGAAGGTCTTGGCGGGCAAAAAACAAGCCGAGGATTATACCTGAGCTATGACCTCACGCGCCAGTTGAGGTCGGGTTTGATGCGCAAACATTGCGACTTAAAAGGTCGCGCAGTTGATTTTTCTCGTCGCTGCTCAATTCGCTTTGACGTGCTTTCCTGAGTAGCTGTTCCAGATTTCGCTCGCGTTGGCGGGCTGACAAGCTAGTTATGGTGTCGAAAAACTGTTGTTCAAGGTTATCTCCCTCAATCAGCCATTCCTTTTCTGCCAGTGCCTTGAGCAAGCGACCCTGTTCGGTTCCATGCCAGCGTGCAATCAACTGAAATGAGTTTAGCTTGGGATTCTTCTGTACGGCTTCCAGTAGTGCCACCAGCAGCTGTGTGTTGGAGTGATCCTCGGCAGCGAAGTGCCCGGCGTCCTCGACTTTTTCAGCTAGCTGCGGGTAATGCAACAGCGTTCGCAAGGCTGCCAGTGTAGGTGGCTCTACGGCTGCCGGCACTCGTGGTGCCCGTGGTTGGTCGCGATCGCCGCCGCGCTTGCCGTTCTTGTCCCAGGGTTTCTTGTCCCATTTCTTGCCGCCGGCGCCGGTTTTCTTGGGCGTCCACTCTTGCTGCGGCGCATACATGTCATGCGCTTGCGGCTGGTGGTAGTCGCTGTAGTCCGGCATGGCGTCGTAATTGATGCCCGGGTCATAGGCCGGTGGCGCATCCTGCGGGGCGCTGTGTACCAGTTGGCTCACGGTTTCGCTGGTGAGGCCGGTAATTTCGGTCAGGCGTTGGCGCATCAGGGTGCGCAGGTTGGCGCCAGGTACTTTGTCGATCAGCGGTGCGGCGAGGGTGGCCATGTGGGCCTTGCCTTCGAGCGAGCGCGGGTCGGCTTCCTCGGTCAGTTGCTGGAAGAAGTAATCGGCCAGGGGCTGAGCGTGCTGATTGATGCGTGCGCGGAAGGCATCGGTGCCTTCGGAGCGGACCAGGGTGTCCGGGTCCTCGCCTTCGGGCAGAAACAGAAAGCGCGCGCGCCGGCCGTCCTGCAGGCTCGACAGCGTTGCTTCGAGTGCGCGCCATGCGGCGTTGCGGCCGGCCTGGTCGCCATCGAAGCAGAACAGCACGCTGGGCACGACGCGGAACAATCGCTTGAGGTGTTCTTCGCTGGTTGCGGTGCCCAGTGTGGCAACGGCATTGCGCAGGCCTTGCTGGGCCAGGGCGATAACGTCCATGTAGCCCTCGACGACGATGATTTCGTCGAGGTTGCGGTTGGTCTTGCGGGCTTCATACAGGCCATAGAGTTCCTGGCCTTTATGAAATACCGGAGTTTCCGGTGAATTCAGGTATTTCGGTTTGTCATCGCCCAGTACCCGGCCGCCAAAGGCGATGATGCGCCCGCGGCTGTCGCGGATCGGGAACATGACGCGATCGCGGAAGCGGTCGTAGCGCTTGCCGGTTTCGGCGTTTTCGATCAGCAGGCCGGCATCGATCATGGCCTTTTGTTGCAGCGTATCGCTGCTCAGGTGCTTGAACAGATTGTCCCAGCCCGGTGGGGCGAAGCCGAGGCCGAAATCGCGAGCGATTTCACCGGTCAGGCCGCGCCCCTTCAGGTAGTCGACAGCCGCTTTGCGCGCCGGGTGGCTTTTCAGGGCCTGGCGGTAAAAGTCGGCGGCGGCGGTCAGTAGCGGGTAGAGCGGCGAGTCGGTGGGTTGTCGCGGCTTGTGCGGACGACCGCTTTCCTCGCGAGGTATTTCCATGCCAGCGGCTTTGGCCAGTTCTTCGACGGCCTGGGGGAAATCCAGGTTGTCGTGGTCCATGATGAAGCCGAGGGCATTGCCGCCAGCGCCGCAGCCAAAGCAGTAATAGAACTGTTTGTCCGGGCTGACGCTGAAGGAGGGGGTTTTTTCCTTGTGGAACGGGCAGCAGGCGGTGTAGTTCTTGCCGGCTTTTTTCATTTGCAGGCGAGAGCTGACCACGTCGACGATGTCGGTGCGGTTCAGAAGGTCGTCAATAAAGCTCTGGGGAATTAGCCCGGCCATGGCGTTCTCGTCATCACTGCGTCTGAATGATTGGCCCACGCGAAGGGCGAACGGTGCCGGGTCATGGTTTTGAGGCGCGGCGGATGTGCGGCTCGACCAGGTATCGTCTGCGTATTCGCTGTCGGGGAGTGTATCTGCCGAAAATCCACTGAGGTTAGTACCAATCAGTATTCGACTGTTCGAAAGTGTTGCGCTGTATCCGGCGGTGCCCGGTGACAGGCCTCGGATAGCTAAAAATCAGGCACGCAAGAGGGTACCTTGGGCTGATCGTCGATAGAATCAGTAGGGTGTGCTCGTCAGTAGCCTTGGAAGGCTCGTCAGAAGAGACGTGCACTGCTGGCAAAAGAGCCAGGTCTGACGTGTGAAGCAGATTTGTCTCGGTCGCGTCTGCGGCTTCGACGGTGAAGCATCAAGCGATATCCGCAAATGCCATAAGCCCGGCTGAGGGCCGGGCTTGGCAGAAGCTTGCTACGGTCGTCTGCGTATTAGTACAGACGAACGGCGCGGCGCTGCTCGCGCTGAACTTTCTTGGCGTGACGCTTAACAGCAGCTGCTGCTTTGCGCTTACGCTCAGAAGTTGGCTTCTCGTAAAATTCGCGGCTACGAACTTCAGCCAGTACACCGGCTTTTTCGCAGGAGCGCTTGAAACGACGCAGAGCTACGTCGAAGGGTTCGTTCTCTTTAACTTTGACGGCTGGCATCCAGAGCTACCTTCATTCATTACCGGGGTCAACATCCTCGCGGCAAAAGAGCACTTGAAGACGTCGGTTTTTAAGGGTTGCGGATGTTAACCCCTCAACGCTCGGAATGCAAAGCCTCTGATCGAAAAGCGCTGGTCGGGGCATCCCGCGGCGACTATTATGCGCGCCTTCGAATTCAGCCTAAACAAGGCGCAAACCCATGCTAGTACTGGGATTAGAAACCTCCTGCGATGAAACCGGCGTCGCACTTTACGACAGTGAAAAAGGCCTGCTGGCCGATGCGCTGTTCAGTCAGATCGATCTGCATCGCGCCTATGGTGGCGTGGTGCCGGAGCTGGCATCACGGGATCACGTCAAGCGCATGCTGCCCTTGATTCGTCAGGTGTTGGCCGAAGCGGACTGCGTGCCGACCGAGATCGATGCCATTGCCTACACCGCGGGTCCCGGCCTGGTCGGCGCCTTGCTGGTGGGGGCTTCCTGCGCCCAGGCGCTGGCGTTTGCCTGGGGTATCCCGGCCTTGGGCGTGCACCACATGGAAGGGCATTTGCTGGCGCCGATGCTGGAGCCGCAACCGCCCGAGTTCCCGTTCGTCGCTTTGTTGGTGTCGGGTGGGCATACGCAGTTGGTTCGGGTCGATGGTATCGGTCAATACGAGTTGCTGGGGGAGACCCTGGATGATGCCGCCGGCGAAGCCTTCGACAAGACGGCGAAGATGATGGGGCTCAATTATCCGGGTGGTCCGGAAATCGCGCGCCTGGCCACGCAAGGCGTTGTCGGGCGTTTCGTCTTCCCGCGCCCGATGTGTGATCGGCCGGGTCTGGATTTCAGCTTTAGTGGCTTGAAAACCTTTGCCTTGAATACCTGGCAGCAGTGCGTCAGCGCCGGGGACGACAGTGAGCAAGCCCGCTGCGACATCTCGCTGGCCTTCCAGCAGGCGGTGGTGGAGACTTTGACCATCAAGTGCAAGCGCGCCCTGAAACAGGCGGGTCTCAAGCGCCTGGTGATTGCTGGAGGCGTGAGTGCCAACAAGGCCTTGCGTGCTTCCCTGGAAAAAATGCTGGGCGACATGAAGGGCGACGTTTACTACGCACGTCCGGAGTTCTGTACCGATAACGGCGCGATGATCGCATTTGCCGGTTGCCAGCGACTGCAGGCTGGCCAGCACGAAAGCCTGGCGATCAGTGTTCAGGCCCGCTGGCCAATGGAGCAGCTGTCACCGTTGTAACAAGCTGTTGAGTGTGAGCGATATTCGCCAGCGGTTGTTAGAAATGCCGTTCGCGCCCGGCAAACAGGTCGCGTAGATTGCCGCGATGGCGCCAGACAATCAGCGCCGTCAATGCGCTCATGGGCAGTAACGCTGCCGGTTCTTGCCAGGCCAGTAGTGGCAGGGTCAGGGGCGTGGCGATGAGGGCGGCCAGCGAGCTGGTGCGGGTGAGGTAGAAGGTCAGGAGCCAGGCGCTAATGGCCAGGAGTGCCGCTGGCGGGTATAGCCCCAGCAGCATGCCGGCGGCCGTTGCAACACCTTTGCCGCCGCGAAAGCAGAAGTACAGCGGAAACAGGTGGCCGATGACGGCGCACACGCCAATCCAGCCCTGTTGTTGAATCGAAAGGCCTGCCAGCCCGGCAATCAGTACGGGCAGCAAGCCTTTGCAAAGATCGCCCAGCAAGGTGAGGGCGGCGAGTTTTTTGCCCGCCAGGCGTAACATGTTGGTGGCGCCGGCATTACCCGATCCACTCATTCGCGGATCGGGATTACCGGTCAGGCGGCTGAGCAAAATGGCGAAGGACAGAGAGCCAAGCAGGTAGGCGAGGATCGCCAGTAACCAAAACATGCTAACTATTCCGGGCGAGGACGCCCTGATTCTAACGGCGCATTGCGCCCTTGTCGTGCTGCGGAGAAAAGTGCTTGGACAGAGTGTTTATCGAGGGCCTGGAAGTCGACACGGTGATTGGTGCCTACGACTGGGAGCGCGGCATCCGTCAGTGCCTGCGTCTTGACCTGAGCTTTGCCTGGGACAACCGTCCGGCGGCGGCGGGTGATGACCTGACCCTGGCGCTCGACTATGCCAGTGTCACATCGCGTATCCAGGCGTTCGCCGAGCAGTCCAGCTACCAACTGGTGGAGACTTTTGCCGAGCGTTTGGCGGAAGTCTTGATGAGTGAATTCAAGATCACTTGGATGCGTTTGAAATTGACCAAGCCAGGCGCCGTCCCGGCTGCAACAGGCGTGGGCGTGGAGATCGAGCGCGGATGTCGCTAACTCAGGTATTTCTCGGGCTCGGCAGCAATGTCGAGCGCGAAGCTCATCTGCAGGCTGGGTTGGAAGCGCTGTCGGGCTTCCTGGTGGATATCCGCTGCTCGGCGGTGTTCGAAAGCCAGCCGGTCGGGATCAAGAGCGGACCGTTCTTCAATTTCGTGGTGTCTGCGTTTACCGATCTACCCTTGATGGAGCTGGATCGGCGATTGAAGTTCATCGAGGCCGACAATGGTCGGTACGCCCCGGATCGCAAGGGTTTGCCGCTGGATATCGACGTGCTGCTGTACGGCGATCTGGTGGGTAATTTCGATGGGTTGGTCCTGCCACGAGCGGAAATCCTGAAAAATGCCTTTGTGTTATGGCCGCTGTCACTGATTGCGCCGGACAGGGTGCATCCGGGTGTTGGCAAAAGCTTCGCGACCTTGTGGGGCGAAGCGCAGATTGACCAGGTGTTGGCGCCGGTGGCGTTTGCGTGGCGCGGTGAGCAGTTGACGCCTTCGATCCTGCTGTGACGTTCATGGCGCCTTCGCGGGCAATCGGAGCACCGCTCCCATAGGTGCGGTGTCATTCTGGTGGGAAAGGGTTGGCTCAGGTCGACGCGGTTTCCTTGTAAGCCTTCAGTGCCTTGAGCCGCTCGCGCTTGATGGCCTCGCCCAGTTCCGGGCCCTTGAATCCCTGCTCCAGCAAGGGTTGAACCGCCACGCCGCGTGCGGCCGTGGCTGCGCCTCGCAAGTAATCGGCTTGTGGATAACTTCTCTGCTCAAGACCTTTTCGGCCTCGTGCATCCATTTCGCAGGCAGCGATGAATTCCTCGAATCGCTGCGGCCGTCGATACACGTCAAAGCTTTGCAGCAACTCCAGCAACGTCGAGGCTTTCAGCTCCAAGGCGCGATGGCAGTGGGTGTGGTATTCCCCCACCAGCAGCGCCAGTTCCTGGCAGTCGCGCGGTGCCTTGAAGCGTTCGTTGACGGCCTTGATCAGTTTCAGTCCCTTGTGTTCATGGGCGATGTGCCTGGGCCATTCGCTCTCGGGTGTCAGGCCTTTGCCAAGGTCGTGCAGCAAACAAGCCCAGCGCACGGTCAGTGGCTGTTTATGTGCGCCAGCCTGTTCCAGAACGCTCAGTGTATGGAGGCCGCTGTCGATTTCCGGGTGGTGGGCTTCAGGCTGCGGCACGCCGAACAGCGCATCAACCTCGGGCATCAGCACCTTCAGTGCGTCGCAGTCCCTGAGTACCTGGATGAAAACCTGAGGCTGGTTTTCCATCAGGGCGCGGGATATTTCTTTCCAGCTGCGTTCGGCAGTCAGTGCCTCAAGTTCGCCTGACTCACTGAGTTGGCGCATCAGTTCGAGGGTTTCGGGCGCGACCGTGAAACCGAGCCCGGCGTAACGGGCGGCGAAACGGGCAACGCGCAGGACTCGCAAGGGATCTTCGGCGAATGCGGGGGAAACATGGCGAAGTATGCGTGCCTCAAGATCGCGCTGGCCATGATAGGGGTCGGTCAGTTGGCCCTGATCGTCTTCGGCTATGGCATTGATCGTCAGGTCACGGCGAATCAGGTCTTCTTCCAGGGTGACTTCGGGGCTGGCGTGAAAGGTGAAGCCGCCGTAACCGCGCCCGCTTTTACGTTCGGTGCGGGCAAGGGCATATTCTTCGCCACTTTCAGGGTGCAGGAAGACCGGGAAATCGGCTCCGACCGGGCGAAAGCCCTTGGCGAGCATCTCTTCGGTGCAGGCACCGACCACAACCCAGTCAATGTCGGTGACAGGCTTGCCGAGCAGGCGATCCCTGACCGCGCCGCCGACTTTATAAATCTGCATAAAAAACCTCCGTTAGCTCGACAGGATAACCCTTGTGTCGAACTTTCGGAGGTTCTGGAAGGTTCAAAGGTGAATGACGGCCAGGTCGAGCCGACCGTAGTCGCCCTCGCTGTGCTCGGCCCTGGGGGGCACGTGGTGGGTCTTCATCACTTGGTCACCCTGCAGGGTCTCCAGGTGGATATCGAAGCCCCAGAGGCGGTGCAGGTGCTTTAGAACCTCGTCTGTGGAGTCTCCCAGTGGTTTGCGGTCGTGTTGTTGATGGCGCAGGGTCAGCGAACGATCGCCACGGCGGTCGATGCTGTAGATCTGTATGTTGGGTTCGCGGTTGCCCAGGTTGTATTGGGCTGCCAGGGTTTCACGAATGGTGCGGTAGCCTTCCTCGTCATGGATGGCGGGAACCAGAAGGTCGTCCTTTTGATCGTCATCGAGAATGCTGAACAGTTTGAGGTCGCGGATCACCTTCGGTGACAGGTACTGCAGGATGAAACTCTCATCCTTGAAGCTGCTCATGGCGAACTTGATGGCTGACAGCCAGTCGGTCCCGGCGATTTCCGGGAACCAGCGGTAGTCTTCTTCCGTCGGCTCCTCGCACATGCGGCGGATGTCGCGGTACATGGAGAAGCCCAGGGTGTAGGGGTTGATCCCGCTGTAATACGGGCTGTCGAATCCGGGCTGGAAGACCACGCTGGTGTGCGAGGCCAGGAACTCCATCATGAAGCCGTCGGTTACCAGGCCTTCGTCGTACAGGTCGTTCATCAGGGTGTAGTGCCAGAACGTTGCCCAGCCCTCGTTCATGACCTGGGTCTGGCGCTGTGGATAAAAGTACTGCGCGATCTTGCGCACGATCCGCACGATTTCCCGCTGCCACGGTTCCAGTAGCGGGGCGTGTTTTTCGATGAAGTAGAGGATGTTCTCCTGCGGTTCGGCCGGAAAGCGTGCGTTGTCTTTCTCGCTGTACTTGCCGGCGCCTTTGGGGATGGTGCGCCACAGGTCGTTGATCTGCTTTTGCAGGTGTTCTTCACGGTCCTTTTGCCGGCGTCGCTCTTCTTCGGCGGAGATCGGGTAAGGGCGTTTGTAGCGGTCGACGCCGTAGTTCATCAGGGCGTGGCAGGAGTCCAGCAGGTCCTCCACAGCGTCGATGCCGTGGCGCTCCTCGCATTGCATGATGTACTGCTTGGCGAAGACCAGGTAATCGATGATCGAACTGGCATCGGTCCAGGTGCGGAACAGGTAGTTGCCTTTGAAAAAGCTGTTATGGCCATAGCAGGCATGGGCCACCACCAGTGCTTGCATGCAGATGGTGTTTTCTTCCATCAGGTAGGCAATGCACGGGTCGGAGTTGATCACGATTTCGTAGGCCAGTCCCATCTGGCCACGGCTGTAGGACTTTTCCGTGCTAAGGAAGTGTTTGCCATAGGACCAGTGGTGATAACCCAGTGGCATGCCCACGGACGCATAGGCATCCATCATCTGTTCGGCGGTAATCACTTCGATCTGGTTGGGGTAGGTGTCCAGCGCATAGCGGGCCGCTAGACGGCTGATTTCGCGGTCGTAGGCCTGGATCAGCTCGAACGTCCATTCCGAGCCTGTGGAAATGGGTTGGCGTTTCTGCTCTTTGGCGGTCATGTCACTAACCTGCGCTGGAAGAGTTCACGGAAGACCGGGTAGATATCTCCGGCCGAAACCAGCTGCTGCTGGGCAAAGGTGTCGGAATAGGCTTCGGCGATACGCTCGTACTCGTACCACAGGGCCTGGTGTTCGCGCGGAGTAATCTCTACATAAGTGTAATACTGCACGAAAGGCATGATCTGGTTGATCAGGATGTCACGGCAGATTGGCGAGTCATCGTTCCAGTTGTCGCCATCGGAGGCCTGGGCGGCATAAATGTTCCAGTCGTTGCTCGGATAGCGCTCGGCCATGATCTCCTGCATCAGTTTCAGGGCACTGGAGACAATGGTGCCGCCGGTTTCCCGAGAGTAGAAGAACTCTTCTTCGTCGACTTCCCGAGCGCTGGTGTGGTGGCGGATGAAGACGACGTCGATCTTTTCGTAGTTCCGTTTCAGGAACAGGTACAACAGGATGAAGAACCGTTTGGCGATGTCCTTGGTCGCCTGGGTCATGGAGCCGGAGACGTCCATCAGGCAGAACATGACCGCCTTGGAGCTGGGGTTGGGTTGCTTGATCAGCAGGTTGTACTTGAGGTCGAAGGTGTCGAGAAACGGCACACGATTAATGCGCGCGCTCAGGCGTTCGATTTCAGCCTCGATTTTCTGGATATCGCCGAAGTTGTCCGGTTCTTCCTGTTTGAGGCGTGCCAGTTCGTCCTTGGCTTCGCGCAGTTTTGCCCGGCTGCTGCCCGAGAGGGCAATACGCCGGGCATGGGCCGAGCGCAGGGTGCGGATGATGTTGATCCGTGACGGGTTGCCTTCGTTGCTGATACCGGCGCGCACGGTCTTGAAGGTATCGGTGCCGCTGAGGTTGCGTTTGACCAGGTTGGGCAGCTCCAGGTCCTCGAACATGAATTCGAGGAACTCTTCCTGGGTGATCTGGAACACGAACTCGTCCATGCCTTCGCCGGAATTGCCGGCCTTGCCCGGACCACGGCCACCCCCACCTCCCGGTGGGCGGGCAATGTGCTCGCCGGTCGTGAACTCCTTGTTTCCGGGGTGCACGATGGTCTGTTTACCGCCACGACCATGGTGAAGCACCGGCTCGTCGATATCGCGTCCGGGAATGCTGATTTGTTCGCCGTGCTCCATGTCCGTAATGGAGCGCCGGCTCACGGCCTCCTCGACGGCCTTTTTGATGTGGTCACGGTAACGCCGCAGAAACCGCTGGCGGTTTACCGTGCTCTTGTTCTTGCCATTGAGGCGTCGGTCGATCACATAACTCATAGGGGCCCTCCGGGCAGCTTCAAGTTGTGAGCGACAAGCTGCAAGTAGAAGCAGTTACCCGGCTCTCGGGTTTACGCGCTTTTCTCATGCAGCTTGTGGCTTGTAGCTTGCAGCTGTCTCATTGCGATTTCCGGACCCGCAGGTACCACTCGGACAGAAGCCGTACCTGTTTGTCGGTGTAGCCGCGCTCGACCATCCGTGTAACGAAGTCGTTGTGTTTTTGCTGATCCTCTTTGCTGGCCTTGGCGTTGAAGCTGATGACCGGCAGCAGATCCTCGGTGTTCGAGAACATTTTCTTCTCGATGACCACCCGCAGCTTCTCGTAGCTGAGCCACGTCGGGTTCTTGCCGTTGTTGTTGGCCCGGGCGCGCAGGACGAAGTTGACGATTTCGTTGCGGAAGTCCTTCGGATTGCTGATGCCCGCCGGTTTTTCGATTTTCTCCAGCTCTTCGTTGAGGGCGACGCGGTTGAGAATTTCGCCGGTTTCCGGGTCGCGGTACTCCTGGTCCTGAATCCAGAAGTCGGCGTACAGCACATAGCGGTCGAAGATGTTCTGTCCGTACTCGCTGTAGGACTCCAGGTACGCGGTCTGGATCTCCTTGCCGATGAACTCGATGTAACGCGGCGCCAGGTATTCCTTCAGGAAGCGCAGGTAGCGTTCGCGTGTTTCCGCCTGGAATTGTTCCTGTTCGATCTGTTGTTCGAGCACGTAGAGCAGGTGCACCGGGTTGGCGGCGATTTCGTGCGGGTCGAAGTTGAAGACCTTGGACAGGATCTTGAAGGCGAAACGGGTCGAAAGACCGTTCATGCCTTCGTCGACGCCGGCCGTGTCGCGGTACTCCTGGATCGACTTGGCCTTCGGATCGGTGTCCTTGAGGTTCTCGCCGTCATACACACGCATTTTCGAGTAGATGTTCGAGTTCTCGGGCTCCTTGAGGCGCGAGAGTACGGTGAACTGGGCGAGCATCTTCAGGGTATCAGGTGCACAGTGAGCCTTGGCCAAGGAGCTGTTGAACAGCAGCTTGTCGTAGATCTTCACTTCGTCGGTGACCCGCAGGCAGTACGGTACCTTGACGATATAGATCCGGTCGATGAAGGCTTCGTTGTTCTTGTTGTTGCGGAAGGTGTGCCACTCCGATTCGTTGGAGTGCGCCAGCAGGATCCCGGTGAACGGAATCGCGCCCAGGCCTTCGGTGCTGTTGTAGTTGCCTTCCTGGGTGGCGGTCAGCAGAGGGTGCAGCACCTTGATCGGCGCCTTGAACATTTCAACGAATTCCATCAGGCCCTGGTTGGACCGGCACAGTGCGCCCGAGTAGCTGTAGGCATCGGCGTCGTTTTGCGGGAACTCTTCGAGTTTGCGGATATCGACCTTGCCCACCAGCGCCGAGATGTCCTGGTTGTTTTCGTCACCCGGTTCGGTCTTGGCGACGGCGATCTGGTTGAGGATCGAGGGGTAGAGCTTGACCACTCGGAATTGACTGATATCGCCGCCAAACTCGGCAAGCCGCTTGGTCGCCCAAGGCGACATGATGGTGTTCAGGTAGCGCCGTGGAATGCCGAAGTCCTCTTCCAGGATCGCGCCGTCTTCGGTGGCGTTGAACAGCCCTAGTGGCGACTCGAATACGGGAGAGCCCTTGATGGCATAGAAGGGGACTTTCTCGATCAGCTGTTTCAGCTTTTCGGCCAGGGACGACTTGCCGCCACCGACGGGGCCGAGCAGGTAGAGGATCTGTTTCTTCTCTTCCAGGCCTTGGGCGGCGTGGCGGAAGTAGGAGACGATCTGGTCGATGCATTCCTCCATTCCGTGGAAGTCTTCAAAGGCCGGATAGCGGCGGATCACCTTGTTGGAAAAGATGCGCGACAGCCTCGAGTTGGTCGAGGTGTCCAGCAATTCCGGCTCACCGATGGCCAACAGCAGACGCTCGGCGGAGGACGCGTAGGCGCTACGGTCCTGCTTGCACAGCTCCAGGTACTCCTGCAGCGTGAGCTCTTCCTGGCGTGTGGACTCGAAGCGTTGTTGGAAGTGGCTAAAAATACTCATGACGACACCTCGCTCGATACGTGGAGCCGGCGCCGGATCAGTCGATGCTGGTAAGCAACTGAAAGTGCAGCTGCTTTTTACCCCCCCAGAACACCTTCAAAGCTATCAACCCTGAAAGGTTACTCCCGATGACCCGCACGCCGGTGTACCGGCTCTCCCCTGTTTTGGATGGCCTGAGCCTAAGGATAGTTCGGAATCGGGGAGGTAAAGGGGCAATGCGTAATTTGTTGTAAATGACCGTCCGTCAGCCCACGGCAGGCGTGGGCTGCAGCACTGAAAAAAAATTATTCGGACGTGCCTTGCGCCGTTTCCGAAGGATAAGTAGTGCGCCACAGTTCGAAGCCGCCGTCCATGCTGTAGACGTCGGAGAAGCCCTGGCTGATCAGGTAGGCGGCGGCACCCTGGCTGGAATTGCCGTGGTAGCAGACCACTACGGTTGGCGCGTCCAGATCGGCGGCGGCGATGAAGGCGTGCAGGGAATGGTTGTCCAGGTGCTTTGAGCCGCTGATGTGCAGTGCGGCAAAAGTCGCAGGGTCGCGGACGTCGACCACTACGGCACCTTGCTCTCGCAAGGCCTGCGCCTGTTCGGGGGGGATGCGTTTGAATTCGCTCATGGTGGGCTCCTGTGGCCTGGCTGGGAGCCAGCCTAGCGCTTGGCGCTGGCCGACAACGGTTCGGGGGTGGGTGAGGCGACAGGCGGTGCGAGGTGGCCGTGTTCGTCGCATTTGCAACTCAGGCGCTCGCCGGTGTCGATGTTCATCAGTGTCATGGCGCCACCCCAGACACATCCGGTGTCGAGGGCGAAGATACCGGGTTCGTTGCACTGGCCTTCCAGTGCCGCCCAGTGACCGAAAATGATCTTCTGGCCGCGGGTCTTGCGCTCTTTGTGCTTGAACCAGGGGGCGTAGCCGGGTAGGGCGGTGTCGATGCCTTCCTTGCTTTTGAGGTCAAGCTTGCCTTCGCGGGTACAGAAGCGCATGCGGGTGAAATAGTTGGTGATCACCCGCAAACGGGTCACGCCTTTGAGGTCGTTGTCCCATTTCGCCGGTTCGCTGCCGTACATGCCGTCCAGGTATGGGGCGAACAGATTGTCGTCACGCAGTGCGGACTCGACTTCGGCAGCGTACTTGATGGCTTTGCGCAGGGACCATTGCGGCGGTATGCCGGCATGCACCAGCACCATGTCGCGTTGTTCGTCGTAGTGCAGGAGTTTTTGCTGGCGCAGCCACTCAAGCAGATCCTTGCTGTCCGGGGCATCAAGGATTTCGCGCAGGGTATCGGCTTTCTTCAGGCGCTCGATGTTTTTCCCAGCCGCCAGCAGGTGCAGGTCGTGGTTGCCCAGTACGCACACCAGCGATTGGCGGATGCTATAGAGGAAGCGCAGGGTTTCCAGCGATTGCGGGCCTCGGTTCACCAGATCGCCGACCAGCCACAAGTGGTCCTTTGCCGGGTCGAAGGCGACACGCTTGAGCAGGCATTGCAGCGGCTCGAGGCAGCCCTGGAGATCGCCGACGGCGTAGGTTGCCATATCAGTGCAGGGCTCCGGGTACGGCCAGGCGGAATGGCGCGATGATGGCGTCGAAGTGGGTGCCGTCGTCGGCGAGCATCTGATAACTGCCTTGCATGTTGCCAACACGGGTGGTCATCACGGTGCCGCTGCTGTAGGTGTGACTCTTGCCGGGTTCGATCAGCGGCTGCTGGCCAACCACGCCGGCACCGCGAACCTCTTCGACATGCCCGTCGCCATCGGTGATCACCCAGTGCCGTGACAGCAACCTGGCCGGTAACAGGCCATTGTTCTGTACGGTAATGGTGTAGGCAAAGGCGAAGCGGTTGTGCTCGGGTTGTGACTGTTCTGCCAGAAAGCGAGTGACGACGCTGACGTCGACCTGATAACGAGGATCGGACATGCAAAAAGGCCTTAAAAGCAAAGCGGGACGCGGGGCGTGACTGATGTGGATCAGTCTAGGCCAAGTATCGGGTAGTAAACCAGACCGGGCGCCTGGTTCCTACCCGATAACGCTTCAGGCCACTCAGATGTCGGCCGGATTCTCGGCGACCTGTTCGCTGAGTTTGTCGGCCAGGCGCACGAAGGCTGCCAGGTCGAGCTGTTCCGGGCGCAGGCTGCCATCGACGCCGGCGGCTTCGATTTCGGCGCTGCTCAGCAGGGCCTTGAGGGTATTGCGCAGGGTCTTGCGGCGCTGGTTGAACGCCTCGCGAACGACGCGCTCCAGCAGGCGATGATCCTTGGCCGGGTGTGGCAGTACGGCGTGCGGCACCAGGCGAACAATGGCCGAGTCGACTTTCGGTGGTGGATTGAACGCGCCAGGGCCGACGTTGAACAGGTGTTCGACCCGGCAGTGGTACTGAACCATGATCGACAGGCGACCCCAATCACCACCACCCGGGCCTGCTGCCAAGCGCTCGACCACTTCCTTTTGCAGCATGAAGTGCATGTCGCGGATGATCCCAGCGTTGTTCAGCAGGTGGAAGATCAGCGGCGTGGAGATGTTGTAGGGCAGGTTGCCGACTACGCGCAGGCTGTTGGGGGCGGCATTCAGGCTGTTGAAGTCGAACTTCAGTGCGTCACCCTGATGCAGGTTGAAGTTGCTCTTGCCGGCGAATTGCTGGTTGAGGATCGGGATCAGGTCCTTGTCCAACTCAACGACATCAAGCTGGGCACCGCTGTTGAGCAGGCCTTCGGTCAGGGCGCCCTGGCCCGGGCCGATTTCCAGCAGGCGGTCGTCGGCCTTGGCGTGAATGGAGCGCAGGATGCGGTCGATAACACCGGCATCGTGCAGGAAGTTCTGGCCGAAGCGCTTGCGCGCCCGGTGTTGGTAGTGCTCGGTCATAAACGGGTCTCGGCCATCTGGTAGGCGGTTTCCAGGGCGACTTGCAGGCTGCCGGTGTCGATTTTTCCGCTGCCAGCCAGGTCCAGGGCGGTGCCGTGGTCGACTGAGGTGCGGATGATCGGCAGGCCAAGGGTCACGTTGACTGCCGCGCCGAAGCCTTTGTACTTCAGCACGGGCAGGCCCTGGTCGTGGTACATCGCCAGCACTGCATCGCAGTGCTCCAGATATTTTGGGGTAAACAGAGTGTCGGCGGGCAGGGGGCCACGCAGGTCCATGCCTTCACCGCGCAGACGCTCAAGGGTGGGTTCGATAATGTCGATTTCTTCATGGCCCAGGTGTCCGCCTTCGCCAGCGTGGGGGTTGAGCCCACAGACGAGGATGCGTGGCCGGGCGATGCCGAATTTTTGCTGCAGGTCGGCATGCAGAATCCGTGTGACCCGCTCCAGGCGCTCAGGGGTGATGGCGTCGGCAATTTCCCGCAATGGCAGGTGCGTGGTGACCAGCGCAACACGCAAGCCATGGGTGGCCAGCATCATCACCACCTGGGCGGTATGGGTCAGGTCCGCCAGGAACTCGGTATGACCCGAAAAGGCGATGCCGGATTCGTTGATCACGCCCTTGTGCACCGGGGCGGTGATCATCCCGGCGAAGTCTCCGTCCAGGCAGCCTTGGCCGGCCCGGGTCAGGGTTTCCAGAACAAAAGCCGCATTGGCCTTGTCCAGTTGGCCGGCGGTGACCTTGGCGTTGAGCGGGGTGTCCCAGACATACAGACTGTTGGCTGGCGCAGGAATATCTGGCCAGCTGTTCGGCGTTACCGGCAGCAGATCGACAACCACACCCAGCTGCGCGGCCCGCTCAAGGAGCAGGTCGCGGCTGGTAATGGCAATCAGGGGATGCGGCTGGGCTTGCGAGGCGAGCAGCAGGCACAGGTCTGGACCTATGCCGGCCGGTTCGCCGGGTGTCAGAGCGAAGCGTTGGGGTTTCACTTCGCCGCCTGGTCGACGCCAGGGAGCTTGATTTCAACGTAGGCTTCGTCACGGATCTGACGCAACCAGGTTTGCAGCTCTTCGTCGTACTTGCGGTTGCGCAACACCGTCATCGCTTGCTGTTCGCGAGCCTGGGAGGTGCTGTCGGTGGCGCGACGGCCAAGGACTTCCAGAACATGCCAGCCATAAGGGCTCTGGAATGGTTGGGACAGCTGACCTTGTGGAGCCTTGTCCATCACGGCGCGGAATTCCGGTACCAGAGCGTTCGGGTCGATCCAGTTCAGGTCGCCGCCATTAAGGGCGGAGCCCGGGTCTTCCGAATAGCTTTTGGCCAGTTCGGCGAAGTCTTCGCCCGCTTCAATGCGCTCGTAGAGTTTCTGCGCCAGGCGCTTGGTCTCTGCTTCGCTACGGATTTCGCTTGGTTTGATCAGGATGTGGCGAACGTGGATTTCGTCACGCACCTGATTACCACCGCCGCGCTTGGCCAGCAGCTTGAGGATGATGAAGCCGCCTGGCGTGCGCGCAGGTTGGGTCACGTCACCGACCGCCATGGCACTCAGTTCGCGGTCGAACGGTGGAGGCAGTTGAGCGGCCTTACGCCAGCCCATGTCGCCGCCTTCCAGGGCATTGTCGCTTGCCGAGCGGGCGATGGCCAACTGGGCGAAATCAGCGCCTTGCTTGAGCTGCTGATAGATCTCCATGGCCTGGCGTGCAGCGCTCTGAATCGCTTCGGAGTTGGCGCTTTCCGGGGTTGGAATCAGGATGTTGGCCAGGTGCAGTTCTTCGGACAATTGCATTTTGCCGAGGTCGGAGGCAAGGAAGTTCTTCACTTCCTGCTCGGACACCTGGATGCGTTCGGCCACACGACGCTGACGCACACGGCTGACGATCATTTCACGGCGAACCTGGTCGCGAGCGTCTTCATAAGACAAGCCATCGCGGGACAGGGCGGCGCGGAATTGATCCACGGTCATGTTGTTGCGCTGGGCAATGGTGCCGATTGCCTGGTTCAGTTCTTCATCGGTAATACGGATGCCGGAGCGTTCGCCGATCTGCAATTGCAGGTTCTCGACGATCAGGCGCTCCAGCACCTGTTGCTCCAGGACACCAGCCGGTGGAACGGCCGAGCCGCGCTTGGCGATGGTTTGCTGAACTTCGCGAACCCGCTGGTCCAGTTGGCTTTGCATGACCACGTCGTTGTCAACGATGGCCACCACTTTGTCGATGGACTGCACCGCGGCGCTAGCCGCGGTGCTCAGGAACAACGCGCCCAGCATCAGCGGGCGCAGACAATCAGAAAGCTTGGTCTTCACGTTCACGATAACCTTGGATGCCTTTGTCGAGGAAGCTCTCTACCTTGGCGCCAGTAACGCCACCGAGGCCCTTCAGAACAATTTGGAGGAAAATGCCGTGGTCGCCTTTCTCGTTTTCCGGCGCTTCTTGACTGAACTCGTCATACGAAACCCAGTAACGGTTGATCAGGCGCAGTTTCCAGCAGCAGTTGTCGTACTCGAAGCCACCGAAGGCTTCCAGGGTACGGTTGCGGTTGTAGTCGTACTGCCAGCGGCTGATGGCGTTCCATTGTGGCACGACAGGCCAGATGACCGAGAAGTCGTGCTGCTGGATCTTGTAGTAGTCCTTCACGTAGCCAGGCTGGCCCGGGGTGCCGTAGTCGCCACCACCCACGGTCCATTTACCGGTGTTCTCGTCGTAACGGACCTGGTCATTGCGATAGCGATAGCCGGCGTTGATGACCTTGTTCGGGTTATCTTCAGGCTGGTAGTGGAACATCGCGCTGCCCGAGCGAGGGCTGCGGCTGTCCGGGTCCCAGTTGTAGTCGGCCGTGGTGCGCCAATCGCGGTTCCAGCGGTATTCGTATTCCAGGGCATACGGAGAGACGTCGGAGTGCGCGTCTTCGCGGGTTTTTGCATCGATACCCGGCAACTGGACTTCACGGTCCTTGAAGTACAGGGCCTGGCCAACACTGATGCGTTGACGTTCGAAGCCGTTCTCTTCGATCCAGCGGTTGGTCACGCCCAGCGACAGTTTGTTTTCGTCGCCGACACGGTCAGAGCCGGTGAAGCGGTTATCACGGAACAGCGAGGAATAGCTGAACGTGGATTCGCTGGTGTCGAAAACCGGAATGTCGGACTGGTCTTTCTCGGGAACATAGAGGTAGTACAGACGCGGTTCCAGGGTCTGGCGGTAGTTCTTGCCGAACCATTGGGTATTGCGGTCGAAATACAAGCCGCTGTCGACGCTGGCAATCGGTACGGCGCGATTCTGGTTACTGTCGTAAGTGCCATTGAGGCGATCGCTTTCGGCGTTCTGCGCCGCGATCTGGCTCTTGCCGATGCTGTCCAGGTCCAGGTCGTACTGGGTGTATTGGTACTTGAGCGACGGCTTCACGAAGCCATAGGTCCAGTCGAGCGGCAGGCTGACGCTTGGCGCCAGGTTCATGCGGTCGCCGGTGGCTCGCGCCAAGCCTTGGACGTTGTTGTCGAGACGAGACTCTGGATCGCCGTTCTCATTGATGTAATTGCCTGTCTGCAGGTCCCGATCAAAGCGCACGAGTTCTGTCTGATAGGCGAAGTTCAACCCACCCGGCTTTTGTGGCAGGAAACCATTGAAGGTGATCTGCGGCAAACGATCATATGGCGTAGTGTTGGACACCGATGCCAGCTCGAACGCCTGGGCGTTGAGGCGTGCGGTGAAGGTATCGCCACGATAGCTGACCGCACCTTGCTGATTCACGAAATCGGAAACGCTCTGGACGCCCAACTGATCGGTTTGCAGATCCTGGAAGTAGTACGGATCACTGATCTTGGTGTAGTCGACTTCGGTCAGGACGCGCGAATCCAGGCCGCCCTTGTGCTGCCAGTTGTACATGTAGCGGGTTTTTTCGTAGTCCGACTGCAGCTTGCGCTCGTCTTCCTTGTCGTCCAGATAGGCTGCGCCGAACTGGCCTTCGCTGGATTCGGTCAGGTAACGGAATTCACCTTCCATCAACAGGCCGCGTTTGCTCATGTAACGCGGATACAACGTGGCATCGTAGTTGGGTGCCAGGTTGAAGTAATACGGTGTGACCAGCAGCATGCCGGTATCGCTGCCGCTGCCGATGGTCGGCGGCAGGAAGCCAGACTGGCGGCGATCATCGATCGGGAAGTAGATGTACGGGGTGTACATCACCGGGATGTCCTTGACTCGCAGCGTCACGTTGGTCGCGGTACCGAAGCCGGTCGCCGGGTTCAGGGTGATGTTGTTGCCCTTGAGCTGCCAGGCGTTGCTGCTCGGTTCGCACGAGGTGTAGGTGCCATCCTTGAGGCGGATGATCGCGTTCTCGGCCCGCTTGGCGTACAGCGCACTGCCGCGAATGCGGGATTTATGCATCACGTACTCAGCGTTGTCGACCTTGGCTTCACCGGTGTCGAGCTGCACGTCGGCGTGATCGCCGACGATCAGTGCACCGTTGTCGCGCACGCGCACATTGCCGCTCAGTTCGCCACGGTTCTCGGCCTGGTACAGGCTGGCCTCGTCGGCCTCGACCTGCATGCTGCCCTGGCGCATGACCACGTCACCGGCCAGGGTCGCAATCTGCTCTTCCTGCTGGTAGCGGGAGGCTTTGGCTCCGATGAAGGTGGGGGCGTCGCTCTTGTCCGTCGTGTCATTCATGCCAGGACGAGTCGGCTCGACATAGGCGCCCGCGCAATAAGGGCCTGTTTCGGCCAGTTGCGCCGCGGTGAGCTGCTCGCGCGGAACCCAGTCGAGGTGGCTGTAGTCAGCACTGCGCGACTTCAGGCCACGGCCCTTGGCTTCGGTGACCAGTACCGGTTTGTCGGCGGTTTCGACTTCAGTTGTGCTGTCTGCTGCCGATTCGTTGTTCGAACTGACCGCACTGGCATCATGCACAGGGCGCGGGGGTAGTTGAGCCGCGTTGGTTTTCGGCGCGCAGTCCCAGGCACCCGAAGCAGAGACTGAGCAGTCATACTGTTCCGCGGCGACCACGAAGGAAGTGGCTAGAGGTTGCATGGCCAGCAGACTGCCGGTCACAAACAACGGAAATTTTTTACGAAACGCGGGGGATTTCAATGCCATCTTATTAGTCCGGGCTTCCTGCGTGCCATCTGCCCGCGGTGTGGGCCGCACGCCTCTCGATGGTCTGAAAAAGATGCTGGATAATAAAGCATGACCCGCTTGACGGCTAGCGCCGTCGGAGACCCTTGTAATGCCTGATCAAGATGTACGCTTGCAACACCTGAAAGTTTGGCTCGATGAGCAATTGGCAATTGTATTTGCCGCTCAAGGATGGGGGGATGTACCCCAGGCCACGTTGACTGCGGCCAGCAGCGACGCGAGCTTCCGTCGGTATTTTCGCTGGGAAGGCGGCGACAGGAGCTTTGTCGTGATGGACGCTCCCCCCCCTCAGGAAAACTGTAAGCCCTTTGTGGATATCGCCATTTTGCTGGCGAAATCGGGCATCAATGTGCCGAAAATCTATGCAGAGGATCTTGATCGCGGTTTTCTTTTGCTCAACGACCTGGGTAATCAGACCTATCTGGACGTGATCAACGGCGAAAATGCCGACGATTTATTCAAGGATTCGCTGCAGGCATTGCTGGCCTTCCAACAGCTGCCGATGACTGCACCGCTGCCCAGTTATGACGTGGCACTGCTGCGCCGCGAACTGGAACTGTTCCCCGAATGGTATGTGAAGCGAGAGTTGGGTATCGAGTTCGATGCCACTCAGCAGGCACTCTGGCAGCGTGCCAGCGACCTGTTGATCGACAGTGCCCTGGCCCAGCCGAAAGTGCTGGTGCACCGCGACTACATGCCGCGCAACCTGATGATCAGCAAACCGAACCCGGGTGTGCTGGATTTCCAGGACGCAGTGTACGGGCCGGTGACCTATGACGTGACCTGTCTGTTCAAGGACGCTTTCCTCAGTTGGCCCGAGGCGCGCGTGCGTGACTGGCTGGAAAGCTACTGGCAACAAGCTGGCAGCGTCGGAATCCCGGTTCAGCCGGATTTCGAAGACTTCCTGCGCGCCAGCGATCTGATGGGCGTGCAGCGGCATTTGAAAGTGATCGGGATCTTCGCCCGCATCTGCCACCGCGATGGCAAACCGCGGTACCTCACGGACGTGCCCCGGTTCTTTGCTTATATAGAGGCCGTGCTGGCTCGTCGTCCTGAACTGGCTGACTTGGGCACATTGCTGACCAGCCTGCGCGCCTCGGTGGGAGTCTCTGCATGAAGGCAATGATTCTGGCGGCCGGCAAAGGCGAGCGTATGCGCCCGTTGACACTGACCACGCCCAAGCCGTTGGTGCGCGTGGGGGGGATGCCATTGATCGAGTATCACCTGCGGGCACTGGCGGCAGCCGGTTTCAGCGAGGTGGTGATCAATCACGCCTGGTTGGGACAGCAGATCGAAGACTATCTGGGCGACGGTTCTCGCTATGGCCTGAAGATTCAGTATTCGCCTGAAGGCGAGCCGCTGGAAACCGGCGGCGGGATCTTCCGTGCATTGCCGCTGCTGGGCGAGGAAGCCTTTGTGGTGGTCAACGGTGATATCTGGACGGATTACGCCTTCGCCGCCTTGCGTGAACCGCTGGCCGGGCTGGCTCACCTGGTGCTGGCCGACAATCCGGCCCACCATCCGCGGGGTGATTTCAGTCTGGTCGAGGGGCAGGTGCATGACGCCGGGGCGGACGCACAAACCCTGACCTACAGTGGCATCGCGGTGCTGCATCCGAAGCTCTTTGCCGGTTGCCGTGAGGGCGCCTTCAAGCTGGCGCCGTTGTTGCGCGAGGCCATGGCCCAAGGGCAGGTGACGGGCGAGCGACTGCAGGGGCATTGGGTCGACGTGGGCACGCACGAGCGTCTGGCCGAAGTTGAACACTTGCTGCAAGCGAGCCGCTGAGATGCTGTGGCCAGGGACTCTGATTGGAGCCGGGGCTGGCTTTGCCATAGCTAGCATACCGGGGGCCATGCTCGGCGCTTTGTTGGGACAGGCGCTGGATAGACGCCTGCAACTGCAAAGCCTGGGGCATTTGCGTGAGCAGTTGGGCGGTCGTTCGATGTTGCGTAACGATGAACTGCTGTTTGTGTTGCTCGGGCGCCTGGCCAAGAGTGACGGCCGGGTGGTGGATAGCCATATCTACCAGGCACGTCAGGAAATGCGAGCACTGGAGATGAACGATTTTGCGCAGCAACGGGCGATCGCCGCGTTCAATCGGGGCAAGTCCGGGCGTGATCGCTTGCGTGGCTATTTGCGGCGATTGCGGGCCCAGCCTCATGCGGCGGAGGGGGTCTTGCGTGCGTGTTGGCGGATGGTCTGGGCGGACGGACGGGCCGGAGCTGCCGAGCGCGAGTTGATTGCACGGTGGGGCAAATGGCTGGGCTGCACGCCTGGACAGGTGCAGGCACTGGCCAGTGACTACGAACCGCACAAGCGAGAGCGGCCCAACAGTGGCGAGGCGTATCAGGAGGCGATGCGCCTGTTAGGGGTGTCTGTCACCAGTGAGCCGTCACAGATCAAGCGCGCGTATCGTCGCCTGCTCAGTCGCCACCATCCGGACAAGATTGCCGGCAGTGGCGCGACACCGTCCCAGGTGCGTGAGGCGACAGAAAAGACCCGGGAGTTGCACAACGCTTACACGTTGATTCGTCAGCGGCGGGACTTTCGTTAGTCGGGCTGCCTGAAGGAGGGCCTGTGGTGAGGCCCGGGCTCGATCAGCTTTGTGCGCTCTGTGGACTCAACCAGCCACGCACGCGGCGGAACAGTTGCTCCTGCTGGGCCGCACTGTTACCCGGCAGTGTCTTGAGGGGAATCTGCCTGAAGGTCGAGTCTTTCAGGCGCTTGCTCGCTTTCAAGCGCTCCTGGGCCGCGTTCTGGGCGGTCGCTTTGTCCATGTAGTAGAGGTCCAGCGTTGCCAGCTTCAGTTGGGTCGTCAGTTCGCTTAAACCGGGCTGGGGAGCAGGTGCCTGGGCCGCAATCATTACCAACTTATCAACCTGTGCCGGTTGTCTTTCGTTCAGGTAGCGTGCAGCCCAATAGGCTCCGGTGCCGTGGCCCAGCAAGACAATGCCGCGCACACTCTGTTGCTCGGCGAAGTCGATCGCGGCATCGATGCGTGCGTAGATCCGCTCGGCATCGGCCTTGAGTCGCTCCTCGCCGGTTTCGGCGAGCGGGCGATCCGCAATGTCCCCTTCGCCTCCTGCCACTTGTTCGATGGGCGCCGCCGTGCTGGCGTCCTTGCTCTGCGTCTCGGTGGTGGCGGGCGGCGGGGTCTTGACGATACGTGGCTGTGGGGCATTGCTTTGCAGGTCTGGCAGGGTAAGACTCAGACTGCCCCAGTCGGCATCGGGCAATTTTTGCCGTAAAGGACCGATTGCTTGAGGCCAGTCAGCCGTTTCACCGACGCCCGGGAGGATAATCACGGCACCCTTGGGGTCACTGGTGTTGGCCGGCTTCCAGAGTGCCAGAAAGGTCTCGCTGCCCGCCTGTAACCGTTGTTGCTCCTGGGCGGGGACCGTGCGCTCAAGAGCGGCAGCGTCTTCTTGGCTACGCTCAGGCAGTGGCTGGCGCTCCAGGGTTTTTTCTTCGGCTGTTTTTTCAGGTGTCGCGGGCGCCGGGTCGGCAGCCTGAACTGAAAAGGCACAAGGCAGTATCAGCGACAGGCACAATGCTGGCAGTGCCGAGCGGTAGACAGGGGGCATCGGATATTCCAGGCCAGAAGTAATCCCGGCAGCCTAATGGGTTGGTCAGTATTTGTCAGTGTGTGAGACTTCGGATGATGCGTTTTCGCTGCCTGTTGGTTATCGGCTGTTGTTGGCTTCCCTTGATGGCGTGGGCGATCGCCGTACCACCTGCGCGCGTCGTACCGCTGAGCAGTGACCAGCGTCAATGGCTGGCGCAGCACGGCGAGTTGCGTGTGGGGGTGGTCCTGCAAGCGCCTTATGCCCAGTACGACCGGCGCTTGCAGCGTTTGTCCGGGGCCAATATCGAGTTGATGCAGTGGTTGGCCGGCGCACTGAATGTCGAGCTGACCTGGCGTCATTTTTCCGATCTGACGCAACTGGAGGCCGCAGCGCGCGAAGGTGAGGTCGACGTCGCCCCTGGCCTGACGCAAACCCCGGCAGGCTTGCGGCTGTGGCAATTCACCGACCCCTACATGCGTGTGCCGCAACTGGTGGTGGGCGAGCAGAAAACCGCAGGGGCGGTGGAGCTGGAAAAACTCGACAGTCAATCGCGGGTCGCGGTGCGAATGCCGAGTGCAATCGCCGATTATTTGCGCAGCAATTACGCCAACCTCAACCTGCAAGGCGTACCGCTGGAGCGTCAGGCCCTGCAATTGCTGCTGACTCAGCAGGCGCGCTACGCTGTCGTCGATGAGGCCCAACTGAGTCGGTTGTCTGCCGAACCTGAGTTTTCCGGGTTGGTCGTGGTTGGCGATATCGGGCTGCCGCAGTTGCTGAGGGTGGCGACACGCCGCGACTGGCCGGAGTTGGCCGGCATTGTCGAAAGTGCGTTGCATGCGATACCGGCCAAGGATCTGGAACAGCTGCACGCACGCTGGCTACAACCCAAATACCCGCAGTTGTCGGAGTCACCGGGGTTCTGGCAAAACCTCTGCCTGCTGCTGGTCGTGGTGGCGTTCGGTGCCATGGCCATCGTGATCTGGCAGCGTCGTCAGCAACACGTGCTGGAGCAGCGCTTGCTGGCCGCGAGGGAGAACATTGCACGGCGCGAAGCCAGCGAAGAAGCGTTGCGCCTGACCCAGTTTTCAATCGATCAAAGTACCGTCGGAATCCTTTGGGTCAATTGGGACAGCCATGTGCGTTACGCCAACCGTGCCGCCGAGAACATGCTTGGTTATGCACCGGGCGGCGTTATCGATCGGCCGCTGATCGACTTTGAACCGGGCCTGCACATGGACCGTTGGTTGAACCTCTGGAAGCGTGCCCGGGCCAGTGAAGAGGGGGCACAAAGTTTCGAAACCAACTGCGTGCGTGCCGATGGCAGTATTTTGCCAGCTGACGTGTCGTTGAGTTTCCTGCGCTTTCGCGACAGCGAATACCTGGTGGTTTACCTCAATGATGTCACCGAGCGGCGTCGGGCCTTGGCCGCCTTGCGAGAAAGCGAGGCACGGTTGCAGGGGATCGCCGCCAACGTTCCCGGTCTGGTGTTTCGGCTGGAGCGGGCGCCAGTGACCGGGCAAATCGACTTTGCCTACATCAGCGAAGGCAGCGAAAGCCTGGTGGGGTACTCGCCCGCGACCTTGAGCCATCGCGACATGGGCCTGCGCAGCTTGGTGCATCCGGATGACAAGGCCAGTTATCACCAGACCCAGGACCACGCCCTGGATACCGACAGCGACTGGTCGTGGCAAGGGCGAATCGTCACCCGCCAGGGCCAGCAGCGCTGGGCGGAAATCAAAGCCATCACCCGCCGTCTCGACGACGGTGCCTTTGTCTGGGACGGCATTGTCTGGGACATCAGCGAGAGCAAGCGCATCGAACTGGAGCTGGCCAGTTCGCGGGAGCAATTGCGTGAGCTGTCGGCGCACCTGGAAAGTGTGCGCGAAGAGGAAAAAGCGCGGATTGCTCGCGAGGTTCACGATGAGCTGGGGCAGATGCTGACCGTGCTCAAGCTGGAAACATCCATGTGTGAACTGGCCTACGCCGATCTGGATCCGGGCCTGGGGGAGCGCCTCAACAGCATGAAACGCCTGATCGCCCAGCTGTTCCAGTTGGTGCGCGACGTCGCCACGGCATTGCGTCCGCCGATTCTCGACGCCGGGATCGCTTCGGCGATCGAGTGGCAGGCCCGGCGCTTCGAAGCGCGCACGCATATACCGTGCCTGGTGCAGGTGCCGGATAATCTACCGAGTCTCAGCGATGCCAAGGCTATTGGCCTGTTCCGGATACTGCAGGAAGCACTGACCAATGTCATGCGCCATGCTCAGGCGCATACTGTAGAGCTGACGCTGGTGCTGGAAGACGACGAGTTATGCCTGACGATCAGCGATGACGGTGTAGGTTTTGTCGCCCCTACGGGCAGGTCAACGTCTTTTGGGTTGGTTGGCATGCGTGAGCGGGTGTTGATCATGGGGGGGCAACTGATCCTGGACAGCGAGCCGGGTGAAGGCACAACCCTCAAGGTCCGCGTACCGTTGCTTGAAGCCTGACGCTGTTTTTTCTGGAGAAATCTGTGATCCGTGTACTGGTAGCCGAAGACCACACCATCGTCCGCGAGGGCATCAAGCAGTTGATCGGCCTGGCCAAGGATTTGCTGGTGGTAGGGGAGGCGAGCAATGGCGAACAACTGCTGGAAACCTTGCGCCACGTTCCCTGCGAGGTGGTGCTGCTCGATATCTCCATGCCAGGCGTCAATGGGCTGGAAGCCATCCCGCGGATCCGCGCGCTGAACAATCCACCGGCCATTCTGGTGCTGTCGATGCACGACGAGGCGCAAATGGCTGCTCGGGCATTGAAGGTGGGGGCTGCCGGCTATGCCACCAAGGACAGCGACCCGGCGCTGCTGTTGACCGCTATCCGCAAGGTGGCTTCGGGGGGACGTTACATTGACCCGGAACTGGCGGACCGCATGGTCTTCGAAGTCGGCCTGACGGATTCTCGGCCGTTGCATTCGCTGCTGTCGGAGCGTGAGTTCTCGGTGTTCGAGCGCCTGGCGCAGGGCGCCAACGTCAACGATATCGCCCAGCAACTGGCCTTGAGCAGCAAGACCATCAGTACCCACAAGGCGCGGCTGATGCAGAAACTCAACATCACCTCCCTGGCGGAACTGGTGAAGTACGCGATGGAACATAAACTTCTCTGACACAACCATTCCACGGGTTCACGGCTCTCCGATCTGGGAGCAGTCTTGCTCGCGAAGGAGCCGTGTCAGCCAGCATTGATTGCGGCGGGCCCCTTGCTGTCGCGAGCATGCCCGCTCCCACAGGGACGGCGTGACATATCCATTTACGACAGCTGGCGATATCGAGGTTGCCCGTTCTTGCGGCTTGTAGCTGAGCGCTTGCCTCTGCGTTTGTCAAAACGCGCCATCCTTGTAGGGCAATCCCTACCCCCAGCCTTCCATCCGGCTGAGGCGATTCTCTCCTGCGCCCCGATTTGCGTGGTCTTGAGGCTCCACTAGGCTTAGTCCTCAGCAGTCCTACATATAAAGAATACAAAGGTGCGGGTATGAGCGAGGTTGATTCAAGCGCTGGGGCGAATGATGTACTGGTCAGCTTTCGTGGCGTGCAAAAGAGCTACGACGGCGAGAACCTGATCGTCAAAGACCTCAACCTGGACATTCGCAAAGGCGAATTCCTCACCTTGCTCGGGCCGTCCGGCTCCGGCAAGACCACCAGTCTGATGATGCTCGCCGGCTTTGAAACGCCGACGGCGGGCGAGATCCTGCTGGCAGGCCGTTCGATCAACAACGTGCCGCCGCACAAGCGCGACATCGGCATGGTGTTCCAGAACTACGCATTGTTCCCGCACATGACGGTGGCCGAGAACCTGGCATTCCCGCTGACCGTTCGCGGGTTGAACAAAAGCGACGTCAGTGACCGGGTCAAGCGCGTACTGAGCATGGTTCAACTCGACAAGTTCGCCCAGCGTTACCCGGCGCAGCTTTCCGGTGGCCAGCAACAGCGTGTGGCCCTGGCCCGGGCATTGGTGTTCGAGCCGCAACTGGTGTTGATGGATGAGCCGCTGGGCGCGCTGGACAAGCAACTGCGTGAACACATGCAGATGGAGATCAAACACCTGCACCAGCGCCTCGGCGTGACGGTGGTCTATGTGACCCACGACCAGGGCGAAGCCCTGACCATGTCCGATCGCGTAGCCGTGTTCCATCAAGGCGAAATCCAGCAGATCGCCCCACCGCGCATGCTGTATGAAGAGCCGAAGAACACCTTTGTCGCCAACTTCATCGGTGAGAACAATCGTCTCAACGGCCGTCTGCACAGCCAGAACGGCGACCGCTGCGTGGTCGAGCTGGGGCGTGGTGAGAAGGTGGAAGCGCTGGCGGTGAATGTCGGCAAGACCGGCGAGCCGGTGACCTTGTCCATTCGTCCGGAGCGCGTGAGCCTCAATGGCTCCAGTGAGTCATGCGTCAACCGCTTCTCCGGGCGGGTGGCGGAATTCATCTATCTGGGCGACCACGTCCGGGTACGCCTGGAAGTCTGTGGCAAGACCGACTTCTTCGTGAAACAGCCCATTGCCGAGCTGGATCCGTCGCTGGCCGTTGGAGACGTGGTTCCGCTTGGCTGGCAGGTCGAGCACGTTCGCGCGCTTGACCCACTTCTAGAGGCGAACTGATCGCCCCCTGCTTCACCAACCCTGCACGTGGAGAGAATAATAAATGTCAAAATCCCTGAAATTCACCGCCCTGGTCGTGGGCATGCTGGGTGCGGCGCACGCGATGGCGGCGGGCCCGGACCTGACCGTGGTGTCGTTTGGCGGCGCGAACAAGGCGGCACAGGTCAAGGCCTTCTACGCACCCTGGGAAGCCGCGGGCCATGGCAAGATCATCGCCGGTGAGTACAACGGTGAAATGGCCAAGGTCAAAGCCATGGTCGACACCAAGAGCGTGTCCTGGGACCTGGTAGAAGTCGAGTCGCCTGAGCTGTCCCGTGGTTGTGACGAGGACATGTTCGAGCAACTGGACCCTGCGTTGTTCGGCAAGAACGAAGACTACGTCAAGGGTGCGATACAGCCCTGTGGCGTGGGTTTCTTCGTGTGGTCGACCGTGCTGGCCTACAACGCCGACAAGCTGAAAACCGCACCGACCAGTTGGGTCGATTTCTGGGACACCAAGAACTTCCCGGGCAAGCGTGGGCTGCGTAAAGGGGCCAAGTACACCCTGGAATTCGCCTTGATGGCCGACGGCGTCGCACCAAAGGACGTCTACAAAGTGCTGGCCGGCAAGGACGGTCAGGACCGCGCCTTCAAGAAACTCGATGAACTCAAGCCAAGCATTCAGTGGTGGGAAGCCGGCGCGCAACCGCCGCAGTACCTGGCTTCCGGTGACGTGGTCATGAGTTCGGCCTACAACGGTCGAATCGCAGCCGTGCAGAAAGAAAGCAACCTGAAAGTGGTATGGAACGGCGGCATCTACGACTTCGACGCCTGGGCCATTCCAAAAGGCCTGGACAAAACCCGCGCCGAAGCCGCGAAGAAATTCATCGCCTTCTCGGTGCAGCCGCAGCAGCAGAAGACCTACTCGGAAAACATCGCTTACGGCCCGGCCAATACCCAAGCCGTACCGCTGTTGGCTCAGGACGTCCTGAAAGACATGCCGACCACTCCGGAAAACATCGCCAATCAGGTGCAGATCGACGTCAGCTTCTGGGCTGACAACGGTGAGCAACTGGAGCAGCGTTTCAACTCGTGGGCTGCGAAGTAACCACCACCCTGTGCAGGTGGGCTCGCCCACCTGCGGGGGCGAGCTTTTGTGGCGAGGGAGCAAGCTCGCTCGCCACAAAAGCCCGCTCCCACATTAACGATTGATCCAAGAATTTCGGAGTTCGCCATGGCCATCGCCGTTCCCTTGAACGAGGGCACCCAAAGCACCTTGAAGCAGCGCCTGGCGCGTGCCGAGCGGGTCAACCGCTGGAAGGCGCAAGCCTTGATCGCCCCCCTGGTGCTGTTTCTGTTGCTGGTGTTCCTGGTGCCGATCGTGGCGCTGCTCTACAAAAGTGTCGGTAACCCGGAAGTGGTCGGTGGCATGCCGCGCACCGTGGCTGCCATTGCGTCCTGGGATGGCCGAGGCCTGCCTGCGGATCCGGTCTACAAGGCCGCCAGCGAAGACCTGGCCGAAGCCCGCAAGCATCAAACCCTGGGCGATCTGTCCAAGCGACTGAACATGGAGTTGGCCGGCTATCGCAGCCTGCTGACCAAAACCGCCCGCGCGCTACCGTTCAAGACCGAGCCGGCTTCTTATAAGGAAGCGCTCGAAGCCCTGGATGAGCGTTGGGGTGATCCGGCCTACTGGCAGGCCGTCCGTCGCAACACCAGCAGCATCACTCCTTATTACCTGTTGGCGGCAGTCGACCACCGGATCGACGATCTGGGGGAAATCGCTCCGGCAACCCCCGATCAAGCCATTTACCTCGATATCTTTGCCCGAACCTTCTGGATGGGCCTGGTCATCACCGCGATCTGCCTGGTGCTGGCCTATCCCCTGGCTTACCTGCTGGCCAACCTGCCGTCACGGCAAAGCAACCTGCTGATGATTCTGGTCCTGCTGCCGTTCTGGACCTCGATTCTGGTGCGAGTAGCGGCGTGGATTGTCTTGCTGCAGTCCGGTGGCCTGATCAACAGCGCCTTGATGGCCATGGGCATCATCGATAAACCGCTGGAACTGGTGTTTAACCGCGTCGGGGTTTACATCTCGATGGTGCACATCCTGCTGCCATTCATGATTCTGCCGATCTACAGCGTGATGAAGGGGATCTCGCCGACCTACATGCGTGCGGCGATTTCCCTGGGTTGCCACCCGTTCGCCAGCTTCTGGCGGGTGTACTTCCCGCAGACCTATGCCGGTGTCGGCGCCGGTTGCCTGTTGGTGTTTATCCTGGCGATTGGTTACTACATCACCCCGGCGCTGCTGGGCAGTCCGAACGATCAGATGGTCAGCTACTTCGTCGCGTTCTACACCAACACCAGCATCAACTGGGGCATGGCGACCGCGCTCGGTGGGCTGCTGTTGCTGGCCACGGTCGTGCTCTATCTGATTTACAGCTGGCTGGTAGGCGCGAGCCGCCTGCGCCTGAGCTAAGGGGAGAATCGAAATGCTGAGTCCGTATATGTCGCCCGTCGAGCGGGTGTGGTTCTACAGCTTGCGCATTCTCTGCGGGCTGATCCTGTTGTTCCTGATTCTGCCGGTGCTGGTCATCATCCCGTTGTCGTTCAACTCGGGGAGTTTCCTGGTGTATCCGCTGCAAGGTTTCTCGTTGCATTGGTATCAGGACTTCTTCGCCTCCGCCGAATGGATGCGGGCGTTGAAGAACAGCATCATCGTTGCTCCGGCGGCCACCGTTCTGGCGATGGTCTTCGGTACGCTGGCGGCGATCGGCCTGACCCGTGGTGACTTCCCCGGCAAAGCGCTAGTGATGGCGCTGGTGATTTCGCCCATGGTGGTGCCGGTGGTAATCATCGGTGTGGCGAGCTACCTGTTCTTTGCTCCACTGGGCCTGGGCAACAGTTTCTTCTCGCTGATCGTAGTGCATGCGGTGCTGGGTGTACCGTTCGTGATCATCACGGTGTCGGCCACCTTGCAGGGATTCAACCACAACCTGGTGCGTGCAGCGGCCAGCCTGGGGGCTTCGCCACTGACGGCATTCCGTCGGGTGACCTTGCCACTGATCGCGCCTGGCGTGATCTCCGGGGCACTGTTTGCCTTCGCCACCTCGTTCGATGAGGTAGTGGTGACACTGTTCCTCGCTGGCCCCGAGCAAGCGACCTTGCCACGGCAGATGTTCAGCGGCATCCGCGAAAACCTCAGCCCGACCATCGCCGCCGCCGCGACGCTGCTGATCGCCTTCTCGGTGATCCTGTTGCTGACCTTGGAATGGTTGCGTGGGCGTAGCGAGAAATTGCGCACGGCCCAGGCCTGACGGATTGCTTTGTGGCGAGGGAGCATGCTCCCTCGCCACGGGTAGCAGGACATCCGCCCATTCACTGGCTGAATAACAGACAAACCCGAATCCATAGCTACTATTGTGCCCAGCTCCCCTATCTATAAGAGGCTGCGCACATGAGTCTTTCCTCTTTCAAAATCGCTCACAAACTGCTCACCGGCGCGAGCGCCATCGAGCAGCTGGCCGCTGAGTTGACCCGCCTGGATGTCGATCACCCACTGATTGTCACCGATGCTGCACTGGTCAAATCCGGTACGGTAGAGCTGGCGCTGGCCCAATTGGGCGGGCGTACTTTCGAGATTTTCGACCGGGTGCTACCCGACCCGGAAATCGCCATCGTCGAAGACTGCATGCGCGTCTACCGTGAAGGCGGGCATGACGGCCTGATCGGCCTGGGTGGCGGCAGTGCCATCGACATCGCCAAAAGCGTGGCGGCCTACGCCGGTTATCACGGGGCGCTTGAGGATCTGTTCGGTGTCGATCAGGTACCACGCAAGGGCCCGCCGCTGATCGCCATCCCGACCACCGCCGGTACCGGATCGGAAGTCACCAATGTGGCGATCCTTTCCGACAAGGTGGCGCAACTCAAAAAAGGCATCGTCAGCGATTACCTGTTACCCGATGTGGCCCTGGTCAGTCCGCAGATGACTTTGACCTGCCCGCGCAGCGTGACCGCCGCCAGCGGTATTGATGCGCTGGTGCATGCGGTGGAGTCCTATCTGTCGGTCAACGCATCGCCGATTACCGACGCGTTGGCCATTGGCGCGATCAGGTTGATCGCCAATGCGTTGCCCAAGGCCTATGCCAACGCCTCGAACCTGCAGGCCCGTGAAGACATGGCCACCGCCAGCCTGATGGCCGGCATGGCCTTCGGCAACGCGGGTGTCGGCGCGGTGCATGCCCTGGCGTATCCGCTGGGCGGGCGTTTCAATATTGCCCACGGCGTGAGTAATGCCCTGTTGCTGCCCCATGTCATGACCTGGAACAAGATGGCCTGTGTGGAGCGTATGCAGGACATCGCCGAGGCATTTGGCGTGAAGACGGCGCACTTGAGTGTTCAGGACGCGGCGGACCAGGCGGTTGAGGCCATGGCGCGACTCTGTGCCGCAGTGGAGATCCCTCAAGGCTTGCGCAGTTTCGGGGTGCCGGAGGACGCGATCCCGGCGATGGCCGTGGAGGCCGCGGGAATCGAGCGATTGATGCGCAACAATCCGCGCCAGTTGAGTGCTGTCGATATCGAGAAGATTTACCGGGCTGCCTACTGATCATTGCACTCACGGTGTGCGCGTCAAAGCATGAGGTATACAATGCGCGCCATCGTGATCCTGCTCAAAAAAGGTGCGTCATGCAGCCCTTCGCAATTGCTCCGTCGATTCTCTCCGCCGACTTCGCCCGCCTGGGCGAAGAAGTGGACAACGTTCTGGCCGCGGGTGCCGACATCGTTCACTTCGATGTCATGGACAACCACTATGTGCCAAACCTGACCATCGGGCCGATGGTCTGCTCGGCTTTGCGCAAGTATGGCGTGACCGCGCCGATCGACGCGCACCTGATGGTCTCCCCGGTAGACCGCATCATCGGTGACTTCATCGAAGCTGGCGCGACCTACATCACCTTCCACCCGGACGCCTCGACCCACGTCGACCGTTCCCTGCAAATGATCCGCGAAGGCGGTTGCAAGGCGGGCCTGGTGTTCAACCCGGCGACCCCGCTGGACGTGCTCAAGTACGTGATGGACAAGGTCGACATGATCCTGCTGATGAGCGTCAACCCAGGCTTCGGCGGGCAGACGTTCATTCCAGCGACCCTCGACAAGCTGCGTGAGGCTCGTGCACTGATCGACGCATCGGGCCGTGATATCCGCCTGGAAATCGACGGTGGCGTGAACGTGAATAACATCCGTGAAATCGCGGCGGCAGGTGCCGATACTTTCGTGGCCGGTTCTGCGATCTTCAACGCGCCGAACTACCAGGAAGTGATTGAGAAGATGCGCTCCGAACTGGCTCTGGCTCGCCCATGAGCGGGTTTGAGCAGCTGTTCCCGGGGCGCCTGCCGCGGTTGGTGATGTTCGATCTGGATGGCACTTTGATCGATTCGGTCCCGGACCTGGCAGTGGCTGTGGATAACATGCTGCTCAAACTGGGGCGTGAACCGGCCGGTCTGGCCGCGGTGCGCGAGTGGGTTGGCAACGGTGCGCCGGTGCTGGTGCGGCGCGCGCTGGCGGGCAGTATCGACCACAGCCGCGTCGATGATGGCGAGGCCGAGCACGCCCTGGCGATTTTCATGGAGGCCTACGCGGACGGCCATGAGTTGACGGTGGTCTACCCCGGCGTACGCGACACCCTGAAGTGGTTGTACAAACAGGGCGTCGAGATGGCGTTGATCACCAACAAGCCGGAGCGCTTTGTCGCGCCACTGCTGGACCAGATGAAAATCGGCCGCTACTTCAAGTGGATCATTGGCGGTGACACCCTGCCGCAGAAAAAGCCCGATCCGGCCGCGCTGTTTTTCGTGATGAAAATGGCCAACGTCCCGGCCTCGCAATCCTTGTTCATCGGTGACTCGCGCAGCGACGTGCAGGCGGCCAAGGCGGCGGGCGTACAGTGTGTGGCGTTGAGCTACGGCTATAACCATGGCCGGCCGATTGCCGAAGAATCACCGGCACTGGTGATCGACGATCTGCGCACGCTAATTCCCGGTTGCCTGGACCCGGCTGCTGAGATAACGTTGCCCGACGCTGTTCAATCCCCTCCTGGAAATTCCATCGTGGTGGTCACTCGCAAACTCTGGATGAAAGTCATCAAGGCCCTGGCCCGCTGGCGTTGGCGCGCCTGACGTGATCCTGGCCGGCTATCCGGCGCGTTTGCACACCTGACTGTTTGACCCTCACGCCACGAGGCACCTCATGATCCGCGAAGAATTCCTGCGTTTGGCCGCTGCCGGCTACAACCGTATCCCGCTGGCCTGCGAAACCCTTGCCGACTTCGATACACCACTGTCGATCTACCTGAAACTGGCCGATCAGCCCAATTCCTACCTGCTGGAATCGGTACAGGGCGGAGAGAAATGGGGCCGTTACTCGATCATCGGCCTGCCGTGCCGCACGGTGCTGCGGGTGCATGATCACCATGTCAGCGTGACCGTTGATGGCGTTGAGGTGGAAAGCCACGATGTCGAAGACCCGCTGGCGTTCGTCGAAACGTTCAAGGCCCGTTACAACGTGCCGACCATCGCCGGTTTGCCGCGCTTCAACGGTGGTCTGGTGGGCTACTTCGGTTACGACTGCGTACGTTACGTGGAGAAGCGCCTGGGCAAGTGCCCGAACCCGGATCCGCTGGGGGTGCCGGATATCCTGCTGATGGTGTCCGACGCGGTGGTGGTGTTCGACAACCTCGCCGGCAAGATGCACGCGATCGTGCTGGCGGATCCTTCGCAGGAAAACGCCTTTGAGCAAGGCCAGGCGCGACTTGAAGAGCTGCTGGAAAAACTCCGCCAGCCGATTACCCCGCGCCGTGGCCTGGATTTCAGCCAGCAGCAGGCAGCGGACCCGGTGTTCCGCTCCAGCTTCACCCAGGATGATTACGAGCGTGCGGTGGACACCATCAAGGAGTACATCCTCGCCGGTGACTGTATGCAAGTGGTGCCGTCGCAACGGATGTCCATCGACTTCAAGGCGGCACCGATCGATCTGTACCGTGCGCTACGTTGCTTTAACCCGACGCCTTACATGTACTTCTTCAACTTCGGCGACTTCCACGTCGTTGGCAGTTCACCGGAAGTGCTGGTGCGGGTCGAAGACAACCTGATCACCGTGCGCCCGATTGCTGGCACTCGCCCACGGGGCGCCAACGAGGAGGCGGATCAGGCGCTGGAAGAAGACCTGCTGTCGGATGACAAGGAAATCGCCGAGCACTTGATGCTGATTGACCTGGGCCGTAACGACACCGGCCGCGTCTCGGAAATTGGCTCGGTGAAACTCACCGAGAAAATGGTGATCGAGCGTTATTCCAACGTGATGCACATCGTGTCCAACGTCACCGGCCAATTGAAAGCCGGCTTGACGGCAATGGACGCGCTGCGGGCGATTCTGCCGGCCGGCACGCTGTCGGGCGCACCGAAGATTCGGGCGATGGAAATCATCGACGAACTGGAACCGGTCAAGCGGGGTGTCTACGGCGGCGCGGTGGGTTATTTCGCCTGGAACGGCAACATGGACACTGCCATTGCCATTCGTACCGCCGTGATCAAGAACGGCGAGCTTCATGTGCAAGCGGGTGGCGGCATCGTTGCCGATTCTGTGCCTGCGCTGGAATGGGAAGAAACCCTGAACAAGCGCCGCGCGATGTTCCGTGCCGTGGCCCTGGCCGAACAAACACCGCAAGGCTGATCCTGTGGCGAGCGAGCTTGCGCCCTCGCCACAAAAGCTGTGACCATAAAAAACGCTGCCCCCGTGAGGAGGCAGCGTTTTTTATTGCCCGACGCTTCAGAAGTCCAGTGCGAGTCCTACGTTGATGGCTTGCTGGGTGAAGTCATCATCCTTGCGGATGTTGTAGCCGGCACGCAATGCCAGGTCGGCGGTCAGTTTATGGCTGACGCCCAGGTTCAGGCGGTTGGTATGGGACTGCGGGGTATAGCCTTCCAGGGTGTAATGGTTGTCCGGGAGGCTGTTGAGGTTCATGGTCACGTCCTGAGTGTCGTCTTCATACTCGCGTTCGTTGGCGTACTCGCCGTACACCTGGGTTTGCGGGGTGAACTGATACTTGCCTTGCAGACCGATACCCAGGCGTCTTGAGTTACGTTTCTGGTCGTCGTAGGTCAGGGCCGTGGCGTCGTTACCGTCCTCCGAATAACCATCGACTTCGACCTTGGCAAAGTCAGCGCTGACGAACGGCGACAGGTGCCATGGGCTGCTTGCCTGTTGCGCGATGTCGTAACCGATTCGGCCGCTGGCAGCCAGCACGGTACCGCTGGTATCGCCTTTTTCGCCTCGCTGGTTGGCGCCCAGGTCGAACTTGCGTTTGAGGCTGTCATAGTCCAGATGCCCGGCGGTCAGGGCGCCATCGGCCCACCAGCGGTTTTGCTGGTACTGGGCGAATGCAGTGCCCATGTAGGTGTTGAGCTTGTAGTCCGAATCGTTGTTGCCGGCCTCCAGGTCCTGGCGATAGAAGCCGGCCGCGACGCCTACGCGCCACGCGTCGTTAAGGCGATAGCTGCCACCGATGTTCAGGTTGTAGCCATTGCCGTCACCACTGACGGCGCTGTTCTGGCCGTCAAAATCCAGATGCTGGCCACCGCCGGCGACGATGGCTCGCCATTGGCCAACGCCTTGCCAGTTTTCCCAGTCCGCTTGCCATTGGTTACGCAATTCATCCTGATGCGCGCGCAGTGTCCCGTGGGCCATTTCTGGCAACAGTGTCAGCTCCCAAGGTGCCGCCAGCAGGGAGTAGGCATAGTCGGCAATCAGGCGCTGTCCGGCTTCGGTCGGGTGAACCGAGTCGTTGTAGATCAGCTTGCTGGGATCGGGGGTGGCACTGTTGATACCGTATGTGGCGTTTTCCGTGCAGCCGCTGCCGCTGAAGCAGGTGGCGGTGAGGTTCTGGTCGGTGGCCAGGCCGAACTGCGCCGGATCGGCAAAGGCCTCATTGAGCAGCACTGGAATATTGAGGGGAATGACCTCGGCGTCGACGGTTTGCAGTTGCCGCACCAGCTCGCTGTTGAACTGGGCGCTGAGCTGGGAAGTAAAGGCTTGCAGCGGGCTACCGTTGATGGCCGGCGTCAGGCCAATGTCTGGCAGCAACCAGACCATGATGTACTTGGCGCCTGCACCTTGCAGGGTTTGCACGCTGTCGACCAGTCGATCAGCGGCGGCACTGGCCTGTGCTGGATTGAGTACCCGGCCTTGAAGGAAATCGTTACCGCCACCGGAGAGGTAGTAGAGCGCGTTCGGGTCGGCGCGAAAGCCGTTGGCCGGTAGATAGCCAGGCTTGGTGCGCTCGCCGGCGCTTGATGTGCTGGTGATCGAGTCAAGGATCTGGTCAGTACGGTAGCCGCCAACGGCCCAGTTGTTGCCGTCTGGCAGGCCCTGGCTGGCACGGGTGGCCGAGGTCGAGGCCGCCGTGTCGTCGGCGGAAAACCCCAGTTTGCCCCCCAGCAACTGTGTCGAGTTGGCGGAGCGCTCTTCCCCGGTGCCGTCCTTGTAAGTCGGGCCTGTGCGGTTGGTGAAGCGCTGTGTCGCACCTGCCGGGCCGCCCGGGTCGGCAAATTGCCCCGCGTCGTTGAGGCTGTCGCCAAATACAATGAAGTTCGAGTACGGGGTTGGGGCGGCATTCGCCTGGGCGCAGGCCATCGCAAGAAGACAACCCGCCAGCGGTACAATCAGCGTCTGTTTGATCATGATCAAGTCCGTTTATTTATTGTTGTATTGAACGAAACGACAGTACCAAAAACTTTTGCGCTTTTGCTATGGCCAAAGGCCGCCTCTGTTGCGTGCGCTGCGCCATATTGCACCCTCTGCTCAGCTAAGTTACTGTGCTGGAACGTATGAATGAGACCTTCCCCGTGTTGATCGTCAGCAAACTCCTGGATCAAGTCGTCAAGGCACACGCCCGTTGGCGTTGGCGCGCCTGAACTTTCTCTGCCGGCCTGGCCGGACCTGTACCGTTTTGCCTTCTTTACCCGTATGAACGACCGCTGTTGCTGAATGCCAGCAACTGACCGTGTGTAGCGCGACTGCGGGTCAATCATTCGAAGGCTGTCTTAAAAGTCAGTGAATTCAAGAGGTTCCAGCCATGTTGCTGATGATTGATAACTACGACTCCTTTACCTACAACGTTGTGCAATACCTTGGCGAGCTAGGCGCCGAGGTCAAGGTCGTGCGCAACGACGAGCTCACCATTGCCCAGCTCGAAGCGCTCAAGCCTGAGCGTATCGTGGTGTCCCCCGGCCCATGCACCCCAACCGAAGCCGGCGTGTCGATCGAAGCCATCAAGTATTTCGCCGGCAAGCTGCCAATCCTCGGTGTCTGCTTGGGGCATCAGTCCATCGGCCAGGCGTTTGGTGGTGACGTGGTACGGGCCCGCCAAGTGATGCACGGTAAGACTAGTCCGGTATTCCACGAGGACAAGGGTGTGTTCGCCGGGCTTAACCGTCCGCTGACCGTTACCCGTTATCATTCGTTGATTGTCAAACGCGAAACCCTGCCCGACTGCCTGGAACTGACCGCCTGGACCCAGCTCGAAGATGGCTCGGTCGATGAAATCATGGGCCTGCGCCACAAGACCTTGAACATCGAAGGGGTGCAATTCCACCCTGAGTCGATTCTCACCGAGCAGGGTCATGAACTGTTTGCCAACTTCCTCAAACAAACCGGCGGCACGCGCTAAGGACTTTCCATGGATATCAAGACTGCCCTGAGCCGTATCGTCGGCCATCTGGACCTGAGCACTGAGGAAATGCGCGATGTGATGCGCGAAATCATGACCGGGCAATGCTCGGATGCGCAGATTGGCGCGTTCATGATGGCCATGCGGATGAAGAGCGAGAGCATCGACGAGATCGTGGGTGCGGTATCGGTCATGCGCGAGCTGGCAGACAAGGTCGAGCTGAAAACCCTCGACGGCGTTGTCGATGTGGTGGGTACGGGCGGCGACGGGGCGAACATCTTCAACGTGTCGACCGCGTCCTCCTTTGTGGTGGCCGCGGCCGGTTGCACCGTTGCCAAGCATGGTAACCGTGCGGTCTCCGGCAAGAGCGGCAGCGCCGACCTGCTGGAGGCAGCCGGGATCTACCTGAACCTGACGCCTGTGCAAGTGGCACGCTGCATCGACAACGTTGGTATTGGTTTCATGTTTGCCCAATCCCATCACAGTGCGATGAAATACGCCGCAGGTCCACGCCGCGATCTGGGTCTGCGCACGCTGTTCAACATGCTCGGCCCGCTTACGAATCCGGCCGGTGTGAAGCACCAGGTCGTGGGTGTGTTCAGTCAGGCATTGTGCCGGCCGTTGGCCGAGGTCTTGCAACGCCTGGGCAGTAAACATGTGCTGGTGGTGCATTCGAAGGACGGCCTGGACGAGTTCAGCCTGGCAGCCCCGACCTTTGTCGCGGAACTGAAAGACGACCGGATCAGCGAGTACTGGGTCGAACCAGAGGATTTGGGCATGAAGAGTCAGAGCCTGCATGGTCTGGCGGTGGAAAGCCCGGCAGCCTCGCTGGAGCTGATTCGCGATGCGCTGGGGCGTCGCAAAACCGAAAACGGTCAGAAAGCCGCGGAAATGATCGTGCTCAATGCCGGTGCCGCGCTGTACGCCGCTGATCATGCCAGCAGCCTGAGAGAAGGCGTGGCCCTGGCTCACGACGCTCTGCATACGGGGCTGGCACGAGAAAAACTTGAAGAATTGGGTGCGTTTACCGCGGTATTCAGAGTGGAGAATGAGGCATGAGTGTACCGACGGTGCTGGAAAAGATTCTCGCCCGCAAGGTTGAGGAAGTGGCCGAGCGCAGCGCGCGCGTGACACTGGCCGAGGTCGAAGTGCTGGCCAAGGCCGCGGACGCGCCTCGTGGTTTTGCCCAGGCGTTGCTGGCCCAGGCCAGGCTCAAGCAGCCAGCGGTGATTGCCGAAATCAAGAAGGCTTCACCCAGCAAGGGCGTGATTCGCGAGAATTTCGTACCGGCAGAGATTGCCCGCAGCTATGAGAAGGGCGGCGCGACCTGCTTGTCGGTGCTCACCGATATCGACTACTTCCAGGGCGCGGACATCTACCTGCAACAGGCTCGCGCCGCGTGCAAGCTGCCGGTCATCCGCAAGGATTTCATGATCGATCCGTACCAGATCGTTGAAGCCCGCGCACTGGGCGCCGATTGCGTACTGCTGATCGTTGCCGCGCTGGACGATGTGAAAATGGCCGAACTGGCCTCTGTCGCCAAAGGCGTGGGGCTCGACGTGCTGGTGGAAGTCCACGACGGTGATGAGCTGGAGCGGGCATTGAAAGTGCTCGATACTCCGTTGGTCGGGGTGAACAACCGCAACCTGCACACCTTTGACGTCAGCCTGGAAACTACCCTCGACCTGTTGCCGCGCATCCCGCGTGATCGCCTGGTCATCACCGAAAGTGGCATCCTCAACCGCGCCGATGTCGAGCTGATGGAAATCAGCGAGGTGTACTCGTTCCTGGTGGGCGAAGCCTTCATGCGCGCCGAGAATCCGGGCGCGGAACTGCAGCGCTTGTTCTTTCCGGAGCGTGGCGTGCCCGTCAGCGGCTCTACACTCGACTGAACCTGACTCAATCAAGAAGCCGGCAATGCCGGCTTTTTTGTAGCCACAGACAAGGATTCTCACTGCCATGACTCAACCCATTGCCTTGACCGTCGAAGCCGGACTGCAAGCTGAGCAGGACCTGTTGGCGACGGTGTGTGCCGGCGCCCAGGAGTTCGGCTTGTTGTTTTGGCAGCCGAGTGATCGTGCGCTGGTCATGCCCAGGCGCTTGAGTCGCTTGCCGGGGTTCGACGTGGCATGCCAGGCGTCGGCGGCGAATGGCTGGCCGGTGCTGCTGCGCGAAACCGGTGGTGAACCGGTGCCGCAGTCGGCGGCGACCATCAACATCGCACTGGTCTACGCGCCGCCGCGCAGTGAAGGGGATCATGGGCGTATCGAAACGGCTTATCGGCGGTTGTGCGATCCGATTTGCCAGTTGCTGACGGAATTGGGTGGCCATGCATCGCTGGGTGAAGTCGAAGGCGCTTTCTGTGACGGGCGTTTCAACGTCAATCTAGACGGGCGCAAGATGGTCGGTACGGCTCAGCGCTGGCGCCAGAGCAAGGGCGGGCAACGTCCGGTCGGGTTGGTGCATGGGGCATTGTTGCTGGACGACGAACGCGAGTCGATGGTGGCGGCGGTAAACCGCTTCAACGAAGTCTGCGGCCTGGAGCAGCGGGTGCGGGCGCAGAGTCATATCGCCCTGCACGAACACTTCGCCGCGCCCCATGCGGTCGAGCGTCTGGACAGTCTGTACCGGGAGATGCTGGCCGAGATGCTGCCGGCTTAACGGGTGCCGAACACGACCATGGTTTTACCTTTGACGTCGACCAGATTGCGCTCTTCCAGGTCCTTGAGCACGCGTCCGACCATTTCCCGCGAGCAACCGACGATGCGCCCGATTTCCTGGCGGGTGACTTTGATCTGCATGCCGTCAGGGTGGGTCATGGCGTCGGGTTGCTTGCACAACTCCAGCAGGCAGCGGGCGACGCGGCCCGTGACGTCGAAGAACGCCAGGTCGCCGACCTTGCGCGTGGTATTGCGCAGGCGTTGGGCAATCTGACCGCTGAGCACGTACAGAATGTCCGGATCTTGCTGGGACAACTCGCGGAATTTGCAGTAGCTGATCTCGGCCACTTCGCACTCGACCTTGGCGCGAACCCAGGCACTGCGTTCCTGCTCATGGCCTGCTTGCTCGAACAGCCCCAGTTCCCCGAAGAAGTCCCCTGCGTTGAGGTAGGCGATGATCATTTCCCGCCCGTCATCATCCTCGATCAGGATGGTCACTGAACCCTTGATGATGAAGAACAAGGTGTCGGAACGATCGCCGGCGCAAATGATGTTGCTCTTGGCCTGGTACCGACGGCGCTGGCAATGCATCAACAGTTTGTCGAGGTTCTTGATTTTGGGTGTTGGGGTAACAGCAACCATGGTTGTATCCCGAAAAGACTTCACGGTGTGGTGTGTTTTTTTTATGTGCCGCGGATGACGGTCGCGCAAAGGCGGGTCGGGCGTCAGTGATTTGGCGCCAGCTTACCAGACGCATTCCGTCGTTATTCGAGAATTTATCAATCGCGATGGCGTCGTGTAGGCGCTCAAGCTGGCGGCTGTCAATCGAAGGCCCTGTGCTAAGCTGGCGACCCTTTTTTTACAGTGGAGTCTGGGCGATGAAGGCACGCATCCAATGGGCTGGCGAAGCCATGTTCCTCGGTGAATCCGGCAGCGGTCACGTCGTGGTCATGGACGGTCCGCCCGAGGCTGGTGGTCGTAACCTGGGCGTTCGGCCGATGGAAATGCTCCTGCTCGGTGTCGGTGGTTGCAGCAACTTCGACGTGGTCAGCATTCTGAAAAAGTCTCGCCAGGCCGTGGAGAGTTGCGAAGCGTTCCTGGAAGCCGAGCGCGCGACTGAAGATCCGAAAGTCTTCACCAAAATCCATATGCATTTTGTGGTCAAGGGCCGGGCGCTGAAAGAAGCCCAGGTCAAACGCGCTATCGAGCTGTCGGCCGAGAAGTATTGCTCGGCCTCGATCATGCTCGGTGCGGCCGGCGTTGCCATCACCCACGACTACGAAATCATCGAGTTGGGTTGAATCGACATTCAACTATCATAAAAGCAGTGCAGACTCTGGCGATCACTGGCCCAGGTCTGCATAATGCGCCACTTTTTTCAGGGCAGTGATCGGTCGGTCGACAGGTCACCCACCCGAACAGACAACCAAAATCGCCATCGCGAAGAGGTGTTAACCGTCCTACGCAGGTGCGTTGTTCGCATCTGACGGGCATGCTTGATCACGCGGCCGGGCCGCATACACAGAGAGTTTTTAAACGGTGAAAAGCAAACTCAAGCTCCATGGGTTCAATAACCTGACAAAGACCTTGAGCTTCAACATCTATGACATCTGCTACGCGGAAACCCCGCAAGACCAGCAGGCGTATGTCGAATACATCAACCAGATGTACGACGCCGAACGTCTCACGCAGATCCTCACGGAAGTTGTCGATATCATTGGTGCCAACATCCTGAACATCGCCCGTCAGGATTACGATCCCCAAGGCGCCAGCGTGACCATTCTGATCTCCGAGGAACCGGTGACACCCACCGAGAGCCAGATCGAAGAGTCGCCGGGTCCGATACCCGAAATCATCCTGGCCCACCTCGACAAGAGCCACATCACGGTGCATACCTACCCGGAAATCCATCCGGTGGACGGTATTGCAACCTTCCGTGTGGATATCGACGTGTCGACGTGCGGGGTCATTTCACCGCTTAAGGCGCTCAACTTCCTGATTCACCAGTTCGAGTCGGATATCGTCACCGTGGATTACCGCGTTCGTGGCTTTACCCGTGATGTCGAAGGCAAGAAGCACTTCATCGATCACGAGATCAACTCGATCCAGAACTACCTTTCCGATGATACCCGCGACGGTTACCAGATGACCGACGTGAACGTGTACCAGGAAAACATGTTCCACACCAAGATGCTGCTCAAGGACTTCGAACTGGATAACTACCTGTTCGGCGACGCCACCAGCAACCTGTCGACGGAGCAGCGTGCTCAGGTGACCGAGCGTGTGAAACACGAAATGCTCGAGATCTTCTACGCGCGCAACATGCCGAGCTGACTCTTGAAGTAGAGAAGGTTCGAGCAAAAGGAAAGGGCGCTGAATCAGCGCCCTTTTTTGTGTTCGTCAATTGACGGAATCAGATGCGGTAGGTGCTCTTGGTCATGACCTTGGCCAGCAGGCTCATGCCGAATTTCACCGGTGCGGGGAAGCGAAAGCCACCGGCATCCAGCGCACTTTCCGCATGCTGTTCTTCGTCGATGCGCATCTGCTCAAGAATGGCCCGGGACTTCTCGTCCTCGGCGGGCAGTTGTTCCAGGTGTTCGTTCAAGTGCTTGCACACCTGGTCTTCCGTCGCGGCGACGAAACCGAGGCTGACTTTATCGCTGATCAACCCGGCGACGGCACCAATGCCGAACGACATGCCGTAGAACAACGGGTTGAGGATGCTGGTGTGGCTGCCGAGCTGATGGATGCGCTGTTCGCACCACACCAGGTGATCGATCTCTTCTTCCGCCGCATGCTCCATGGCAGCTCGCACTCGCGGCAGCTTGGCGGTCAGGGCCTGCCCCTGGTACAGCGCCTGGGCGCAGACTTCACCGGTATGGTTGATGCGCATCAGGCCGGCGACGTGACGGGTGTCTTCGTCGCTCATTTTCGCATCGGGCTGCAGGATGGCGGGCGAAGGGCGATAAGGCTGGCCACTGAAAGGCAGCAAAGTGCGCATCGCGGTGTCGGCTTGCAACAGAAGACGGTCAATGGGCGAGTAGTGACGTTGGGTAGTCATGCTGACCTCCGGGAAGAATCTCGGTGGCCAGTTTACCGCAATCGGCCGGTGATGGTTTGCGCTGGGTCATTGCAGAAGACCACCAGGCATTGGCAGATACTGGTTTTGTGGCGAGGGAGCTTGCTCCCTCACCACGGAAAATCCGAGCCGGTCCGCAAATCAGCCCGGCGGCCAGTGCATCTGGCGCTGACCCAGTACGTGCATATGGATGTGGTAGACGGTTTGCCCGCCCAGCTGATTGCAGTTCATCACCACGCGAAAACCTTCTTCGCAGCCCAGTTCCAGTGCCAGGCGTTGGGCGGTGAACAGAATGTGTCCGGCCAGTGCCTTGTCGTCCTCGGTGAGGTCGTTGAGGGTACGAACCGGCTTTTTCGGGACGACCAGAAAATGCACGGGGGCCTGTGGGGCGATGTCGTGGAAGGCCAGAACCTGGTCATCCTCGTAAATGATCTTGGCAGGTATTTCTCTGTTGATGATCTTGGTGAACAGAGTATCCACAGCTGTTTCTCCATGTTGATGGGCCGGGCTGAGTGTACTGAAGGGGATGTACTCGCGCCCAGCCTTTTACGGTGATCGAGTTCAGCGCGGGCAATAGGCCTTGTTGATCATGCCCACGATGGTTCGCGTGAGCCAGCGCGAACCCAGGCGCGGCAGGAAGGCGACCCAGCGATTGCGGCGACCGGGGATGATAATGGCGCGGTTTTTCTCCAGGGCTCGTACCGTGTACAGCGCCACTTCCTCGGGGCTCATCAACAGCTTGCTGTTGCCGAGCTTGTTGTCGTCGAGCTGGGCGGTGCGGAAGAATGCCGTACGGGTCGGGCCGGGACACAGTACCGAGACCTTGACCGCGCATTTTTTCAGTTCTACCCGCAAACCTTCCGAGAAGTGCAGCACATAGGCCTTGCTGGCGTAGTAGGTGCTCATCCACGGGCCCGGGTTGAAGGCGGCCACGGAGGCCACGTTGAGAATCTGCCCGCCACCCTGCAAGGCCATGCTGTTGCCGATGGCATGGCACAGGCGGGTCAGGGCCAGAATGTTCACTTCGATCAGGTCCTGCTCGGTCATCCAGTCCTGTGCGAGAAACGGGCCGCAGGTACCGATGCCGGCGCAGTTGACCAACAGGTCGATCTGTCGATCACCTTCTTCGAGCTCCAGCAGAAAGCCGGACAGGCGCAGTGGCTCGCCCAGGTCGCAGGCGCGAAACAGCACCTCGACGCCAAAGCGCTGGGTCAGTTCGATCGCGATGCTTTCAAGCTGATCACGTTGGCGGGCCACCAGTATCAGGCTGCGGCCACGACGCGCCAGTGCTTCGGCCATGGCCAGGCCAATGCCGCTGGAAGCACCAGTGATCAGAGCGTAACGGGTCATGCAGTTCTCCATCGCAACGGCTCGCGTCCTGTGGACAGAGAGGTCACAGGTATCAAGCGCGTTTATTCTTTCTCATAGTCTACAGGGGGCAGGGGGGCTTGCGCCGCGCCGTCTGCTTCAACCTTGTCAGTCAACGGGCTACTTTCGTAGCGGCTGCCCAGGGCGTTTTCATATTCTTCGGACAGGCCGGCGAGGCCCCCAGCCAGCGCGCCGACAACGGTCAGCACAATCACAACCAGCCACAGCGCGCTCAGCACTTTGACGGCGGTGCTGTTGGGTGGCTGTGGAGGGCCGTAGCGGTTAGCTCCGTCATTGCCCGGGATGACTGCCAGCGCCAACGGAAAAAGGCCGCCCACAAACGGTACCAGATTCAAGAACCACAACCAGCCTGACCACCCCAGGTCGTGCAAGCGTTGCACGCTGATGGTGATATTCACATAGAAGTAAGCCAGCAAGGCGACGACACAAACAAGTGCGCCCAACACCCGTTGATCGTCGGCCAGCAACCCTAATCCGAGGGTGCCGGCAACGGCACCAATGATCATTAGGGCGGCCAGGGACCAGGCGAGATAACGCAGGCGACCGATTCGTCCCTGGACGCTGAACACCTTGAGTTCGGAAAACGCTGGCAAGGCCTCACCCACCGGAGCACGGGGAGGTGCATAAGGAGACGCATCACGCTCGGGCGCGACTGGCGCCACAGGGCTGGCAGGGGGTGGCTGGACGTCGGTCAGGTTGAGCTCGATGGCCGGTCCGGCTTCGATACGCGCATCAATGCCGGTTTTCGACAGCGCATTGAGATAGGTATGAGCGTCCGCCTGGGACAGGTCGCGCTTGAGTGTCACGGGGTTGCCGGTGAAGAGCCGATCGATGGCGGTGACGTCGCTTTTGAAGAGCGCCGCGAGGTTGAGTTTGGCCGTGGTGATGTCGACCCCTGGCAGCAGGGCTCCGTCGAAGACAATCTTGAAACGGTTTTCGCTCATGCCTGGGCTTCCTTGTCACGCGTCTGGGGGGTAGTGCAGGGCAGTTTAGGCCAGCCGGAACCGGCTGGCCCGAGGTTTACGTTAACGCGGCCAGCGATTGGGTAGCCGGGCGGCGAATGCCTGAGCCTCGCGGTACTCGGCATCCAGCCGGGCGACCAGCTCATCAACGCTTGGCAGGTCGTCGATCTCACCGACACCCTGGCCGGCCGACCAGACGGTTTTCCAGGCTTTCGCTTCATCGCTCACAGGCTTGAGCTTGGCGCCGAAGTTGATTTCACCCTTGCCTTGCAGCGCATCGATATCAAAACCGGCGTTGAGCAGGCTTTGACGCATGAAGCTGGCTGGAACGCCGGATACCGCTGGCGTATGGACAATGTCGGCGGCTCTGGAAGACAGCAGCATCGCTTTGTAAGCTTCGGGTGCATGACTTTCAGTGGTGCCGATAAAACGTGTGCCAAAGTAGGCCAGATCCGCCCCGAGCAGTTGCGCGGCGAGAATCTCATGGCCGTGGTTCAGGCAGCCGGCCAGCAGCAGGGTTTTGTCGAAGAACTGGCGGATCTCGGCGATCAGCGAGAACGGGCTCCAGGTACCGGCGTGACCACCGGCGCCTGCGGCAACAGCGATCAGGCCATCGACACCGGCTTCGGCCGCCTTCTCGGCATGACGACGGGTCGTCACGTCGTGAAATACCAGGCCGCCGTAGCTATGCACCGCATCAACCAATTCCTTCACCGCGCCCAGGCTGGTGATCACGATGGGCACTTTGTGCTCGATGCAGATCTTCAGGTCCGCTTCCAGTCGCGGATTACTGTGGTGAACGATCAGGTTTACGGCATAGGGCGCCGGGTTCTCCAATAACGCCAGTCCCGCCTCGATCTCCTCCAGCCACGCCTTGAAGCCGCTGCTTTCACGCTGGTTAAGCGCAGGAAAGCTGCCGACCACGCCATTGCGGCAGCAGGCGAGTACCAACTGAGGGTTGGAAATCAGGAACATGGGCGCGGCCACGACAGGCAGGCGCAACTGTTGTTCGAGCAAAGCGGGCAGCGACATTGGAAGTACCCCGAGTGAATGTGACCTGTAGGTTTAGAACGGCCGTACGACGACCAGAATTACAATAGCCAGTAACATCAGAACCGGGACTTCATTGAACCAGCGATAGAAGACATGGCTGCGGGTGTTCTCGCCACGGGCAAAACGCTTCACCTGCGCGCCGCACATATGGTGGAAGCCAATCAGTAGCACCACCAGCGTCAGTTTGGCATGCATCCAGCCGCCCTGAGCGAAGTAGGCACCGGGATTGAGGCTGATCAGCCAGCCGCCGAAGATCAGCGTGGCAATCATCGCCGGCCCCATGATCCCCCGATACAGCTTGCGCTCCATGACGCTGAAGCGCTCCTTGCTGATGCTGTCCTCGCTTTGGGCGTGGTAAACGAACAGGCGCGGCAAGTAAAACAGGCCGGCAAACCAACAGACGACACTGATGATGTGAAAAACTTTGAGCCACAGATAAAGCATTTTTAGTTGTTCCCAGGTTCACGGTAACGAGATAGTAGAGGCTTGAGCCTCCGTACGTCACCTTGACGGTTGTCGCAGGCCCGGGCGCACCCTATCATCGACGGCTTTCCAGTGGGTTCGTTGAGGGCAGGTTTATGGTCAAGGTCGGTATCGTCGGCGGCACGGGTTACACCGGTGTCGAATTGCTGCGTCTGTTGGCACAGCATCCGCAAGCAGAAGTGGTCGTGATCACTTCCCGATCCGAGGCCGGCCTGGCCGTTGCCGACATGTACCCGAACCTGCGCGGTCACTACGACGGCCTGGCGTTCAGCGTTCCGGACGTCAAGACCCTGGGTGCTTGCGACGTGGTGTTCTTCGCCACGCCCCATGGTGTGGCTCACGCGTTGGCGGGCGAATTGCTCGCGGCCGGGACCAAGGTCATCGACCTGTCGGCCGACTTCCGCCTGCAGGACGCCGATGAGTGGGCCAAGTGGTACAACCAGCCGCACGGTGCGCCAGAACTGCTGGAGGAGGCTGTTTACGGCCTGCCGGAAGTCAATCGTGAGCAGATCAAGCAGGCTCGCCTGATTGCTGTGCCAGGGTGCTACCCGACCGCCACGCAATTGGGTTTTTTGCCCTTGCTCGAAGCCGGTCTGGCCGATACCACGCGCCTGATCGCTGACTGTAAATCCGGCGTCAGCGGTGCCGGTCGTGGCGCGGCCGTCGGTTCGCTGTACTCCGAGACTTCGGAAAGCATGAAGGCCTACGCGGTAAAAGGGCATCGTCACCTGCCTGAAATTCGCCAGGGCCTGCGCCGCGCGGCGGGTAAAGACGTGGGGCTGACCTTCGTTCCGCACCTGACACCAATGATTCGCGGTATCCACTCCACGCTCTATGCCACCGTTGTCGACCGTTCGGTGGACTTGCAGGCGCTGTTTGAAAAGCGTTATGCCAACGAGCCGTTCGTCGATGTCATGCCGGCCGGCAGCCATCCGGAAACCCGTAGCGTGCGGGGTGCCAACGTTTGCCGAATTGCGGTTCACCGTCCACAGGATGGCGATCTGGTGGTGGTCCTGTCGGTGATTGACAACCTGGTCAAGGGCGCGTCCGGTCAGGCGGTGCAGAACCTAAACATCCTGTTTGGCCTGGATGAGCGACTGGGGCTGTCTCACGCCGGGATGTTGCCGTAAGAACAGCCATAAGCTGCAAGCTTGAAGCTACAAGCTTGCAGCTCAGTATTTGTAGCTTGCCGCTGCTCCTAGAATAGTTGACCGATTTTCTGGGAGAAGCGGATAATGCGCGTCATCACGCATTATGGCGGCGTAACGCCGGGAGATAGTCAGCATGAGCGTCGAATCCTTCACCCCCACGGCTTTGCAATTCACCCACGGTGCCGCGCACAAGGTGAAGAGCCTGGTCGATGAAGAGGGTAATGATCGCTTGAAGCTGCGCGTATTCGTTACGGGCGGCGGTTGTTCAGGGTTTCAGTACGGCTTTACCTTCGATGAAGAAGTGGCCGATGACGACACCATCGTCGAGCGCGAGGGTGTCAGCCTGGTCGTCGATCCGATGAGCTATCAGTACCTGGCCGGTGCCGAGGTGGATTATCAGGAAGGTCTGGAAGGTTCGCGGTTTGTGATCAAGAACCCGAACGCGACCACGACCTGTGGCTGCGGTTCTTCGTTCTCGATCTGATCGATCCGGGCAGTATCAGCGGTACTCAGCGCCGCATGGCTTCACGGCCATGCGGCGTTTTGCTGTCTGCTGTTCAGGCGGGATAGATGGCGCCAAGCACCCGCAGACCGCGTGCGCCGGTGACGCTTGGACGGTTGGCCGGAATGCTTTCGAGGCAGCAGTGGGCCAGCCAGGCGAAGGCCATGGCTTCGACCCAGTCCGGATCTACGCCGTAAGCGGCCGTACTGTCGACCTGGGCATTGGGCAGCAGGCTGGCGAGGCGAGCCATCAGCGTCGTGTTATGGGCGCCGCCGCCGCACACCAGCAGTTCCTGCGTGTCGGCCTGTGCCGCTTGTAGAGACTCGACGATGGTCAGTGCAGTCAATTCCAGCAAGGTGGCTTGCACGTCTTGCGCTGCGAACACGGGAAGTCGTGCCAGGTGCTGTGTCAGCCAGTGCAGGTTGAACACTTCGCGGCCGGTGCTTTTCGGGCCCTTGGTCAGGAAGAACGGGTCACTGAGCAAGGCTTTGAGCAAGGTCGGCTCGACTGTGCCGCTCGCCGCCCATTGGCCATCGCGGTCGAACGTTTCGTTGCGTTGCTGATGGATCCAGGCGTCCAGCAGGACATTCCCGGGGCCACAGTCAAAGCCCGAGACCGGCTTGGCAGTCTCGATCAGGCTCAGGTTGCTGAAGCCGCCCACGTTCAGAACCGCACGGTTGCCCCCGCGTTGTTCAAACAAGGCTTCATGAAAGGCCGGAACGAGGGGGGCGCCTTGCCCGCCAGCCGCCACATCGCGGCTACGGAAGTCACTGACGACGGTGATACCGGTCAATTCGGTGAGCTGGGCAGGGTTACCGATCTGAACGGTAAAGCCCCGCGCCGGCTCGTGACGAATGGTCTGGCCGTGGCTGCCGATGGCCCGGATATCAGCGGCGCTGAGCTGTTGATCGGTCAGGAGGGCATTGATGCCCTGGGCGGCCAGTGCGACCCAGTGCTGCTGGGCAATCGCGGAGCGGGCAATCTCGTCGGGCCCGCTGGCACACAAGCCGAGCAGCTCGGTGCGCAGGGAGTCGGGCATCGGGATGTAGTGCGTGGCGATCAGCCTGATCGCCGTTGTTTGCTCGATCAGCGCAATGTCCAGGCCGTCAAGGCTGGTACCGGACATCACGCCTATATAGAGCGCCATGGCTTAGCGCTTGCTCGAAGCCAGCATCGTGGCCTTTTCTTGATCCATGCGCGCCATCAGCGGCTGGCTCTGTTGCAGGAAGCGCGCACGTTCGTTCTTGGCGATCGGGTCTGCCATCGGCAGCTTCTGGCCCAGAGGGTCGACGTGAACGCCGTTGACCTGGAACTCATAGTGCAGGTGCGGACCGGTCGAGAGGCCGGTGGTGCCGATGTAACCGATCACCTGGCCCTGCTTGACGCTACCGCCGGTCTTCACGCCTTTGGCGAAGCCTTGCATGTGGCCGTACAGGGTCTGGTAGGAATTGCCGTGCTGGATGATCACGGTATTGCCGTATCCACCGCGACGGCCAGCCAGCAGCACTTTACCGTCGCCGGCCGCCTTGATCGGCGTGCCACGAGGGGCGGCGTAATCGACGCCTTTGTGGGCGCGTATTTTGTTCAGAATTGGATGCTTGCGTCCCATGGAGAAACGCGAGCTAATACGGGCGAAGTCCACCGGCGTGCGAATGAACGCCTTGCGCATGCTGTTGCCATCGGCGGTGTAGTAGCTGCTGTTGCCTTGCTTGTTGGTGTAGCGCACGGCGGTGTAGGTCTTGCCGCGGTTAGTGAAGCGGGCGGACAGGATCGGGCCGTTGCCGACGGCTTTGCCGTTGACGACTTTCTGTTCGTAGATCACATCGAATTCGTCGCCCTGGCGAATGTCCTGGGCAAAGTCGACGTCGTAGCCAAACACGCTGGCCATGTCCATGGTCAGGCTATGGGACAGGCCTGCGCGAGCGGCGGACTGCGACAGCGAGCTGTTGATCACGCCGTGCACATAGGCGGAGCGCACGGTTGGCTTGGCCGTGGTGCGGCTGAAGGTATAGCCCTTGGCGTTCTTGCTCAGGCTGATGCTGTCAAGATCGCTGACCTTGCTGTGCAGCTGGGTGAGCTGGCCGTCGGGGTCGAGTTCGAACTCGAGCTTCTGGCCGCGTTTAAGCCGGGTGAACTGCTTGGCTTGCTTGTCGCTGGCCAGGATTTCGCTCGCCAGCGTGGAGGGCAGGCCTACTTTTTCAAACAGCGTGGAAAGCGTGTCACCTTTGGCGACTATGACTTCCTTGTGGCTGGGGCTTTTCTTTTCTTCAACCACTGGTGCCGGGGCGGCTTGAGCCGTCTGCGGGGTGTCGTCGATGCTGTTTTCAATCTGAGCGAAGGGAGATTGTACGGGGTCGTTTGTGGCTTGAACGGCGTCAGCAGCGTCTTGATCTTGTGTCAGTTGTTCAACAGGGCTTTCCAGTTCAAGGTTCAGGGTTGTCTTTTTGGCTTCGACGTCACTGGATGGAAACACCAGGAGTGCCAGGCTGAGCAGGGCGGCAATGCCACTTGCCGCGAGCAGGTGAGTCTTCGGATAAAGCGGAGGCGCTTTAGACGGTTCTGTGGTCATAGGTAATTTGACTTTGGAAAAGATGATATGGAAAAAATGAATAACAAGATGAAGATGAAATAACTGTATAAAATATAACCAAATCGCCTTTTAAGCAAGCCGCGGATGCTCTGTTCGTGGATTGATGCCCGTGCGCCGGGCAAAACTTGTATTTGGTGCGCGATCTTGTATGGTTGGTTCCCTTTGAATCTGAGCCTTGCAGGTTGGTTATGAAGTCGGTTGAAGAGCAGCTAGCGCTGATCAAACGTGGTGCGGAAGAATTGTTGGTCGAGTCCGAGCTGGTCGAGAAGCTCAAGCGCGGCCAGCCGCTGCGTATTAAGGCTGGCTTCGATCCGACCGCGCCGGATCTGCACCTGGGTCATACGGTGCTTATTAATAAGCTGCGTCAGTTCCAGGATCTGGGGCATCAGGTCATCTTCCTGATTGGTGACTTCACCGGGATGATCGGTGATCCGAGCGGCAAGAGTGCTACGCGTCCGCCGTTGACTCGCGAGCAGGTTCTCGAGAATGCCGAGACCTACAAGACTCAGGTATTCAAGATCCTTGATCCGGCCAAGACCGAGGTGGCGTTCAACTCCACCTGGATGGATCAAATGGGGCCGGCGGACTTCATTCGCCTGACCTCGCAGTACACCGTGGCTCGCATGCTCGAGCGCGATGACTTCAACAAGCGTTACTCGACCAACCAGCCTATCGCTATTCATGAGTTCCTGTATCCGCTGGTTCAGGGCTATGACTCGGTGGCGTTGCGCGCGGACGTCGAGTTGGGCGGCACGGACCAGAAGTTCAACCTGCTGATGGGGCGTGAGTTGCAGCGCAGCTATGGTCAGGAAGCTCAGTGCATTTTGACCATGCCTCTGCTTGAAGGTCTGGATGGCGTGAAGAAGATGTCCAAGTCCCTGGGCAACTACGTCGGTATCCAGGAGGCGCCGGGCGTCATGTACGGCAAGCTGGTGTCGATTCCGGATGTGCTGATGTGGCGCTATTTCGAATTGCTCAGCTTCCGTTCGATGGATGACATCGATGCCTTGCGCGCGGATGTCGAGGCGGGCGCGAATCCGCGGGACATCAAGATCAAGCTGGCTGAAGAGATCGTTGCGCGCTTCCATGGTGAAGAGGCTGCGGCGAACGCTCATCGTGCGGCGGGTAATCGCATGAAGGAAGGCGAGTTGCCGGATGATTTGCCTGAGATCGAGCTGTTCGCTGCCGAGGATATGCCTATTGCGGCTGTCCTTAATAAAGCAGGGTTGGTGAAGAACTCGGCGGTGGCTCGTGATCTGCTGGGTTCGGGTGGTGTGCGTATCGATGGCGAGGTGGTTGATCGCTCCTTTATATACGTACTGGGCGCGACCCACGTTTGCCAGGCTGGCAAGAAGGCATTTGCTCGCATTACGCTCAAATCCGAATAAAGCTGAAATAAGGGGTTGACGGCGGATTTTATCTGTCTATAATTCGCCCCACTTCCGGCGCAGTCGAAACGGAAAACTCCTTGGTAAACAAAGAGTTACGCAGTTTTCGGCAGCAAGTTGCTTCAGGTCATCGAAGTCGAAAGGAAGTTGAAAAAGAGGTGTTGACAGCAGTGTGTAACGCTGTAGAATCCGCCTCCCGCTGACGAGAGATCGAAAGCGCAAGTGGTTGAAGTTGCAAA
>NZ_FYDV01000031.1:0-20151 GCF_900187535.1 Pseudomonas sp. Irchel s3a18
TTTGCAACTTCAACCACTTGCGCTTTCGATCTCTCGTCAGCGGGAGGCGGATTCTACAGCGTTACACACTGCTGTCAACACCTCTTTTTCAACTTCCTTTCGACTTCGATGACCTGAAGCAACTTGCTGCCGAAAACTTCATAACTCATTGTTTACCAAGGAGTTTTCCGTTTCGACTGCGCCGGAAGTGGGGCGAATTATAGACAGATAAAATTCGCCGTCAACTGCTAATTCAGGGTTTCTATCAGTAAAGCCGAAAACACCCCTGAAACCTCGACGATCTATATAAGGAAAGCAAGGAAAGAGGGACAGCCCCCCTACTCTTAACCTCCGCTCCGGGTCCAGAAACGCTCATGGCGCCAGGGCTTGATTCCAAGCGGGCGACTCAAACACACCTGCCGCCTCCAGAATCGCAACTATTGATTCTGGCCAAACGGTTTTCTCAGTAGATCTCAGCTCGTCAGCTGACCACCAGTGATGATCCGCCATCACTTGAGTTTCGTGCGAGGTCCATTCGCAGCGAGAGAGAGCCTGGGTTTGCGCGCGCACAACGAAGTACTGTTCAATCGAGATGACCCTCTCGCCGCTTGGCATCAACATGGGAAACCTGCGATTGGCCACCGGTTCTCCAACGGCGCTGACCTGAATACCGGTTTCTTCGCGCAATTCACGTATCGCCGCGACCTGGAACGTCTCGCCCTCCTCCAGGCCACCGCCAGGCGTTGCCCAGTGATCATGACCCGCCAACGCTCCTTCCTTATGAACAAACCTGAAAAGAAGGACCTTTCGGCAAGGACTCACCACGAACAGTCTTGCTGATCTTCGCTCACGCATTTGACTCATATCTTCCCTGATTTCTTGAAGTGTGGAGCGCCGTCCCGATCTATCGAAGGGCACCGCGATTACTCGGAGCACGACGATAGGGCAATGATACTTCACCAGGGTTGTCCCTGAAGCACTTCATCCAAGGTGAACATAGCGGCATGAGCGCCTTGCCTCCCGAAAACCTTGACGACTGCGCGAGCTACATACCGAGGCCGCTCAGTACCTGGTCGACGCGCACGCACATCGCGAACCGCTGGGAACTTACCTGGGCCGGAGAGGCACCACCCTGCCCTCCCTTACGCGAATATGCCTTGGTGCAAAACGCACTACAGAGACTACGAGAACACCCTGCACACGCAGGGCAACAACTTCGATGCGATCACCGGACGTGACCTGAAGCAGCCCTTGATGCAAGCCGGCAACAAAGCGTCGACGGTGTTTGCCGCACGCATACATGTTGACGCGGGTACCTGGTGCTATTTCGAACCAGCAGGATAGGGGGTGCCCAGTGCCATTCACTGATTTCGCCAAGGTCTGACTCGTGAGTGGCTTGGCGAGGCAGATTTAGCCGGAAAATTGACGCACTTATTACTGGCGCATCTATCTGCACGCCACTCGTCGATTAATTGACGACCTTGATCGGCATCAGACGCTGGGCACAGGTGACCGCGGCGAGCCTAAGACCTTGATTTATGAGGGCTAGTGGCCACCATTTGAGCATCGGCCGGGCAATCTGCATGAGGCTTGAGTCGACGACTGGCGGATGGGTGGGCTGGCAGCGCGCTGAGCTGACCTAGACTCAGTTGACGGGCTCGATGGAGCACATTGCCATGTGCAAGCTATTGATAACTACTCCTATTTGTGCGGTCTCAATGGCTTTGCCCGGTTTTTGGAAACGTCCGCAACCCCTGCCAGTGCAGCAGGTTGCTAATACTCGGGCGGGCACCGTCAAGCTTTGTCGGCGTTCGCATTTGTCCTTCAACCGCAGTGGCCAGACGAACGATCTGCTGATCCAGGAAGAACAGCGCGTGGAGGTCACCGCTCGTTTTTCAAGGGGGTCAGGAATATGATGCCGGACCACAGAAAACCCATACGCGTGATGCTGATCGATTGTCGCCCCCTCGTCCTCATGGGCCTGAACGATTTGATCAATGCCAAGAAGCCCCGGATGGAAGTGATCGGCCAGGCCATCACCTATACCAATGCGCTGGATCTTGCCGATCAGTTGCGTCCCAATGTCATTTTTTTCAGTTTTTTTCCGGATGCGCTGGACCCGCTGGAGGTCGTCGCGGGACTCACCCGCAGCACCGAAATGAAAGTGCTGGTGCTCAAGGGCCTGTACGAAGCCGTCCCCGTTGGCCAGGCGATAGAGGCAGGCGCACGCGGCATCGTGCTAGCGGAAGACCCGACGGAATCGATCATCCGGGCCATCATCAACGTCCACCATCACGACATCGGACTGGATAGAGCCTGGGCCGGTGGGCTTTCCGGCTATGCTGCGACCGGGCATATACCCTTGAAATGCAATCTGGAGCAGGTGAAGCAGGCACGGCTGACGCTGCGCGAGAGGGAACTGATTCGCGCCATCGTGGGGGATCCGTCCGCCAAATACATGTGCATCGCCGAGCGCTTGGGTATCAGCGAGCACACCGTGCACAACCACCTCAGCAACATCTATCAAAAGCTTAATCTCATCAACCGCATCGACTTGCTGATGTATGCGCTGAAGCACGGGCTCACCAATAGCGAAGAGCCGCCCGAGTCCGCTTGGGTGGAATTGGACTGACTGGTGGTGGGTGCCACGGTGCGATGCACGCGGTGATCGGACAAGGGGCAAATGTGTTCTTGTGCGCCCGGCAATCCCGGCAATAGCATCTGCCCGCTCTAAAACACCTTGGCCCCATGGTTTTGATGTGCTGCAGCGCCGGATGCTGTTTACGGCGTTGGTGTGCTTGACGGCAAAGGCTTCGCCCCCCTTGAACCCGGGAAGCTCGTCTTGCCTCGTTGAACCAGGAACGAAGCGGCCTGATGAAAACGGCCTGGCCCCTTGTGGGAGCCAGGCCGTGTGCCCTCAGTGGCGTTCAGACAATATCAGTGCTTACTATGTCGGTCACCCCGACCAACTGGATGATGCTGGTGATACCGTTACCGTCGCCGTCGAATGCCAGGTAGCCGTCGCCTCCAACGACGCCAAAGTAGTAGTTCGTCGTGCCGTTCAGCGCGGTATCGGCGGCGGCTGTGAACGCCGCCAGGTTGGTGGCCGGTGCCAGCACTTCGGTGTAGTTCGCCCCCGAACCGGCCGTTGTGAAGTCGAGCTTGTCAAAGCCGGTGGCAAAACCGCCATCGATGACAGTCGAGACCATGGAGAGCAGCCCGTCGACGTCGGTGTCGGCGATCACGAACGTGTCCTCACCCGTTGAGGCCGTCACGCGGTTGTCGCCAACAATCGTCACGTCCAGGGTTTGCGTGGCCGTCGCGTCACTGTCGGCATCCGCCAGCACCACATCGAAGGTCAGGTGGGCGTCCGGTGTCGCCGTGGACACGAAGCCGATGTTGACGATCTTGATGGGTTCGTTGTTCTGCTCAGTCGTGGCGCCACCGAAAGCGATCTGGGCATTGGTTGTTGCGCCCTCAACCCCCGGAGTCGCGAGATTGTCGATGGCCCCATTGAGCTGGAACCCGGTCCCGCTTGTGCCTTGGGTCGATGTCACCACTTGAGCGCCCTGGATCGAGTAGTTTTCGTCGCCGAAGTTGTAGTCATTGCTCTCGAAGACCACGATGCCGTTTTGTGCCTGAGCCACAAATCCATAGGTGGGCACATCGGCATTGAAAACGTCGTCATTACCGGCTGAGTTTCCAACAATGAAGGTCCGATTGATTGTATCCCCGTTGCCATCAACCAGCTTCAATACCACCAGCATGTCTTTGCCGGCGCCAGGACCGGCCTGTGTGAACTCGATAAAGATCGCCTTGCTCGTTGCCCTGATCGCGGCAGAATCGGTGAACCCCTGGGGATTTGTTTTGTAGAAGTCCAGATCAATTACCTCGTCCGATTGGAGCGTGTCGCTGGCAGCGCCAATCGAATCCGATGAGACCGTGACATACCGTCGATCATTCGAGAACAAGCCTGTGAGGGTGTCGTAAGCGAAGGTTTGGCCCGTCCCGTTATCCACGCCGAATCCCTCGAACTGCACAAAGAAGGTGTCGGCAAGCTTCATCACCGAGACCGGCGGATTCGAGCCAACGGTCGTGGCCGAGTTGAGCGCATAGCCCTGAAGGGGGTTACCAGGCGTCGAGGTGTTCAGGATGCTGAAGCTCTGAATCTCCTGAGCCAGCTTCAAGGTATAGGTGTCAGCCACCTTGTCAAAGATCAGCGTGCCGGTGGCGTTGGTGGTCGCTCCCTGCGCCGGGTTGTTGGACACGTAGGTGAAGCCCACGTTGAACACCGCCTGGCCATCCGTCTCCGAGACCCAACTTACCGATGTGTTGGTGATGGCGTTCGCACCCACCGTGACGCCCGTGAGGGCCACGGACAGGAAGTCGGAGTTCGACGCACTGTAAGGCGCCACATGCTTGTCCGCGCCAATCGAGTAAGCGAAGACGCCCGTTCCACCGAGATCCGTCAAAGCCCCCCCGTTGCTGCTGTTCGCGTAGACCAGATTCGACTTGGCCGTCACGATCGGAGTGTCGTCATCGACGTTGATCCCCAGTGTGCCATCGGCCGTATCGCCATCACCATCGGTCACCTGGTAGTTGATGGTGAATGCCTGGTTGTTCTCGGTCAGGCCCGCCGCATGGAGGATCGGATTGTTTTGCACCACCGTGTAGGCGCCCGTTGCCGCGACCATCGTCAGCGTCAACACCGTGGTCGTGCCCTGCTTGACCAACAGACTGGTGCCATCGGCCACATAGGTGAAGCCTGTGGGCGCTCCGCTGGTCAGATAGGCCACCGTGCCGGCCCCGTCCTGGCCAAAGTCGTGGCCCAGAGTGCCGCTTACGTTAGCCGAATCTGCATCGTCACCCGTGCCGCCAGGATTGCCCGAGAGCGCATCGTCGTCGAGCAGCACCGTGTTGTTGGCCGACACCGCCGGTCCGTCGTCGTCGAAGTTGATGTCATCGCCGATACCGACGCTGTCAGTGCTGGTGTCGCCGTCGCCGTCGGTCACCGTCACCACCGCGTTGATCAGACCGCTCAGATCAATCCGGTCGTCGTGGGCCGCCGCCGTACTGCCGGCGACAGGATGCGTGAGCGAGACATACTGCGCCACCGCCACGTTGCCGTCCTGCAGCAGGGCAATCGCGAACGCCGCAGGATCCGCTACCGTGACCACGCCATTGGCCACGTCATAGCGGCCGACAATCAGATCGCCTTCCTTGAACAACAGGATGTTCTTGCCATCGGTGGTGTTGAGCAGCGAATCGGTACCGTCGCCGCCCACAATCGCCAGTGACAGCACTTTGGTCGCACCTTCCTGGTCCTGGCCAAAGCTGCTGAGCAACGTGGTGGCCAAAGGTGTGGTGCTGATCGCGAACTCTGCTGGATTCAAGTCCGTGCCCTTGTTCGCCACTTCCGTGTCGAACAGTGCCAGAACCGCCGCCGCGTCGCTGTCGTTATCCTGGTTGCCGGCCGTCTCGTCGATCGTCACCGCGCCGCCGCCATCGATCACGTCCGCGCTCGGTCCGTCGTCGTCGAAGTTGATGTCGTCGCCGATGCCGACGCTGTCAGTGCTGGTGTCGCCGTCGCCGTCGGTCACCGTCACCACCGCGTTGATCAGACCGGTCAGATCAACCCGGTCGTCGTGGGCCGCCGCCGTACTGCCGGCGGTAGGGTGCGTGAGCGAGACATACTGCGCCACCGCCACGTTGCCGTCCTGCAGCAGGGCAATCGCGAACGCCGCAGGATCCGCTACCGTGACCACGCCATTGGCCACGTCATAGCGGCCGACAATCAGATCGCCTTCCTTGAACAACAGGATGTTCTTGCCATCGGTGGTGTTGAGCAGCGAATCGGTACCGTCGCCGCCCACAATCGCCAGTGACAGCACTTTGGTCGCACCCTCCTGGTCCTGGCCAAAGCTGCTGAGCAACGTGGTGGCCAAAGGTGTGGTGCTGATCGCGAACTCTGCTGGATTCAAGTCCGCGCCCTTGTTCGCCACTTCCGTGTCGAACAGTGCCAGAACCGCCGCCGCGTCGCTGTCGTTATCCTGGTTGCCGGCCGTCTCGTCGATCGTTACCACGCCGCCGCCATCGATCACGTCCGCGCTCGGTCCGTCGTCGTCGAAGTTGATGTCGTCGCCGATGCCGACGCTGTCGGTGCTGGTGTCGCCGTCGCCGTCGGTCACCGTCACCACCGCGTTGATCAGACCGCTCAGATCAATCCGGTCGTCGTGGGCCGCCGCCGTACTGCCGGCGGTAGGGTGCGTGAGCGAGACATACTGCGCCACCGCCACGTTGCCGTCCTGCAGCAGGGCAATTGCGAACGCCGCAGGATCCGCTACCGTGACCACGCCATTGGCCACGTCATAGCGGCCGACAATCAGATCGCCTTCCTTGAACAACAGGATGTTCTTGCCATCGGTGGTGTTGAGCAGCGAATCGGTACCGTCGCCGCCCACAATCGCCAGCGACAGCACTTTGGTCGCACCTTCCTGGTCCTGGCCAAAGCTGCTGAGCAACGTGGTGGCCAAAGGTGTGGTGCTGATCGCGAACTCTGCTGGATTCAAGTCCGTGCCCTTGTTCACCACTTCCGTGTCGAACAGCGCCAGAACCGCCGCCGCGTCGCTGTCGTTATCCTGGTTGCCGGCCGTCTCGTCGATCGTCACCGCGCCGCCGCCATCGATCACGTCCGCGCTCGGCCCGTCGTCTTCGAAGATGATCTTGGAGCCGATTTCGGCGGTCGCAACAAAGGCTTGGAGCAGCTTGAAGCCACCGATATCAAAATCGGCGTGGTTATTACCCTTGGCGTCGACGGCCGCCCCGTTCTCGATGAGCACGCGGTTGTGATCCAACGTTGTGGTGTATTCAATCTTGTAGCCGGCCAAAACGCCGGTGATGGTTGCAACCCCGCCAGAAAAGCTGATGACAATGCTCGAGCTATTCACCGTCCCGTCTGAATTCTCGATCACCAGACCGGTGCTGATGTTGATGACACGAACATTGGTGATTGCAACCGATGTATCGCCCGCATAGCCGTCGATGAAATTCACGCCAGATTCAACAGCGGTGCTGAATGCGCTGATTCTTACGACAGCACTCTTGCCGCTTTGCAACTGCACGACGTCGAAATGGGCCGACTTCACATTGAACACGCCGGTAAAGTCGACGTTGGACTCAAGATCTGCTTCGGTCTGACTAAGGTTGGGAATAGTCACATCCTGCCTGGCACCCGTGACGAACGAAAAGCGGATGCCTTCCTGTTCCACAATCATCTGATTGTTGGTGCCGAAGGTGGTCGGGCCACCTGCCTGGCTGGTATTGATCGTGTCACCCGTCGATATATTGATGTCGTCGGCCGTGCTGTTGGGGTCAACCCCAGACTGATTCGCCGGATCCTTGCCGGTGGCGATGATGGTGGGATCCGTGATCCGCGTGACACCATCGACAATTTCAGTTGTCGGGTTCAATTTCGTGAACATCAAGAAGAGGTTCTGACCGGAGGGTGCACCGGCCAGACTGAATTCCAGGTCCTGACTGGCTCCGATGAAAACCTTATTCAGCAGATTGACCGCATCGTCGGGGTTGTTAGTGTCCGGATGCTTGAGCGGCTCGTACTGCACGGTCCAAATCTTGCCGCCCGTGACCGGCGATCCGGTCTCTTCAATATAGGCAGCGAACACGATCGCGCCGGTGGCCCCCCCGGCTCGGCCCAGAACGATGTTGTTGTTCGTATCCGTATAGAGAAGGATATCGGTGCCATCGAGGGTATCCAGTCCGCTGTCCAAGCCATTGAGCGGTGCGCCAGTGCTGCCGACGAAGCTGATATCGGTAATGCCTCCTCCGGGCGCAGCGGTAATGCTGAACGCATTACTGCCCGTGTTGCCCGCGGCCCCCGTATAGCCACTCAAGGCAGCTTCAGCTACGGCACCTGCCCCAAGTGCGGTCAAACGGGCAGAGAAGGCCGAGGGCAGGGACGCCACCAGAATGTCGTTGTCATCGTCAGCGACTGCGCCGTTCTGCAACCCGGTTGTTTCGTCCAGCGTAACGTTCACGCCGGTCGCCAGGACGTTCAGAACGCTGTCCGTAAATGACGTTGTCGCCACAGCGTCGTCAGCGGTGCCGGACACACCATCGGCGCCCGCAGAGGCCGCAGTGAGCAGAAACGTCGCGCCTGCCGAGTCGTCGGGATTCACGTACCAGGAGGTCGTGACACTGCCGTTGACTTTGCCGTCGAGATCGCCGGCGCCACCGTCGGTCACGTACCAGGGCTCGTGTCCCTCGCCGGTGTTGGTATTGAGCACATCATCGGACGTGCCCCACACGTTATCCGCGCCGGCGCCGGTGGCGTGCTCCACTTCAAACGCCACTGTGCTGCCGGCGGCGAAGCCGCTGGCCGTGATGGTGGCGGTGCTACCGGGTGCGTAGTCGCTTAAGTCGGTGGTAACGGTCGGAGTGTCTAGGGGGGTCGAATCGCTCGTGAGCGATGAGTTTTTCTTGCGCATAGTCATAACTTTCTCCCGAGCAATATCAGTCATAGAGGCCTGACCGTTGACCTATTTCAGCTACGTGCCACAACTATGGATAAGCCCCGGGGATTGCACATCGACCGATACTCCCAGCCGGGCTGGGAGTTTCAGACTACTTGGGAGGGGGGAAGAACGGGATGACGCTAAGAGGCGGCGCCGCATATTCCGTTTGTGAATGAGGACATGGCACCGCTACTCAAGACCACCCGGGCTTTGACCGTCGGCGCTTCAAATTGAATTTGAGCCAGCTCAGGCAGCCGGGTGCGGGGGCAGCTTCAGCCGGACAGGCGTCATAGAGGTCAACGAAGTACCGGCTGTCGGTGCCGACAATCGGATTGTCATAAGCACATGAGGGCGCACGACGAACGTGGCGCTGGCTTGGGTAACCGTGCACCTGATGCATCCCACCAGCCCGCGATGGCGGCCACAGCACGTCGTAGAGCATCCTGGCCTCGAAGTCGCCGGTATCTTGCGTGCTCTTTACCGCTGGGTCATGTCATTGCAGGAGTCGTTGCCTGAGGCGATCCGGCCAATTGCTACACGCAGTCGTTCGGCATGATCTAAGCTCCACAGAGGTTGGCTTTTCGAGCTGGAGTTTCCATGCGAAACACACCTGAAAACAGTCTGAAAAGTGCTTTGAAAGCCTGTAGAGACAGCTTTATTTCTGTGGGCTTTTTCAGCTTCTTCATCAACGCGCTAATGCTCGTTCCTACCTTCTATATGCTTCAGGTGTACGGGCGAGTGATGGCCAGCGGAAGTCTGACGACCCTGGCAATGCTGACGCTGATCATGACCGGGCTGGTGATCACGCTCGGCTCCCTGGAATGGGTTCGTTCACGCATCATGGTTCGGGTCAGTACCCGGCTGGATGTGTTGCTGAGTCGCCAAGTCTATAAAGCCAGTTTCAAACGGGCTCTGGACAGTGGCGGCATGGATGCTTCGGCCCAGTCGCTCAACGACTTGACGGGCTTGAGACAGTTTCTCTCCGGTAACGGTTTGTTCGCCTTTTTCGACGCCCCCTGGTTGCCGATCTATATCGCGGTGATGTTCCTGTTTCATCCCTGGTTTGGCTGGGTAGCGACGGGCAGTGCCCTATTGTTGTTAGTGCTTGCCGTTATCAATGAGAAGCTGACGGGGCCACCACTGGCCCAGGCCAACAAGGAGCATATCGGCGCCACGCTCTACACCACGAAGAACCTGCGCAACGCCGAAGTCATCGAGTCCATGGGCATGCTTGAAACCCTGATGGATCGTTGGGGGCATCGGCAAAAAAACGTTCTGTTGCTGCAGTCCCTGGCGAGCGATAGAGGGGCCATTGTCAGCACGCTTTCCCGGACGTTCCGGATCCTCGTGCAATCACTGGTGCTGGGGCTGGGGGCGTACCTGGCGGTGGACCATCAGGTGGGGGCAGGCATGGTGTTTGCCGGGGCCATACTGCTGGGGCGTGCACTGGCCCCCATCGATCTGATCATCGGTAGCTGGAAGGGTTTTATTGCGGCTCGCTCGCAGTACAGCCGCCTGAAAGACATCCTCGACAAACAACAGGCGCAACCCGAGCGCATGTCTTTGCCTGCGCCCCTGGGGCACGTGCAGGTCGAGAATCTGATTGTCGCGGCACCTGGCTCGCAAACCCCGATCATCAAAAACATCAGCTTCACCGTACCTGCCGGTTGCGCGGTGGGAATCATTGGTCCAAGTGCCGCGGGCAAGTCGACCCTGGCCAGAGCGCTGATGGGGGTATGGGTGCCGCAGCATGGGGTGGTTCGGCTGGATGGCGCGGACATCAGCGCCTGGGACAAACATGAGCTTGGGCCGCATATCGGTTACTTGCCCCAGGACATTGAATTGTTCGAAGGCAGTATCAGCGAGAACATTGCCCGCTTCGCCGAGGTCGATTCGGCGAAAGTCATTCTGGCTGCCAGGACCGCTGGCGTTCACGAAATGATTTTGCTGTTGCCCGATGGCTACGACACCGTCATTGGCAGCGAGGGCGTCATGCTATCGGGAGGGCAGCGTCAGCGCATCGGGCTGGCCCGCGCCCTGTATGGCAACCCGCGGCTGATTATTCTCGACGAGCCCAACTCCAATCTTGACGAAGTCGGTGATCGCGCCCTGGCAGCCGCCATCCAGCAGCTCAAGCAGACCGGCGCGACCCTGTTTGTCATTACCCACCGAACCAACATCGTGTCGCAGCTTGACCGGATCATGGTGATAAGCGCTGGGGTTATCAGTCTCTATGGGCCACGCGAGCATGTGCTGGCCGAGCTCAACACGCTGCAAAAACAGGCACAAAAGCACGCCACGCCAACAGGCGTCAGCATGGCTTCGGTCGATACCAGCAAGGGTGATGCCGATGAACCCTACGATACCCGGTCGTCAAATTGAAAGCTTCGCCGACCTGCCAATAGCTGATCATAAAATTCGCCGTCTGGGCATTGCCATTGTCGGTGTGACTTTCGGCCTGTTCGGTACCTGGGCGGCGCTCGCCCCCCTCGACGGTGCCGCGTTCGCGCCGGGGGTGGTCACCGTGCAGGCTTACCGCAAAACGGTCCAGCATATTGAAGGGGGGATCGTCAAAGACGTACTCGTCCATGACGGTGACATCGTCAAGCGTGATGATCCGCTGATCATTCTTGATGATGCCCAACTGCGCTTCGAATACGAGATGGCTCGAAGCCAGCTGGTCGCGACGAGAGCCATGGAGGCAAGGCTCAGAGCCGAACGCGACACGCTGTCGGCGATCAGCTTTGGGGAGATAGCCGATCCCGACAGCCTGCGAGGCGTGGAAGCGCGCCAGGGCGAGACCCAGGTGTTCAACGCTCGGCAGGGCTCGCGGCTGGGCCAGATAGCGGTGCTGCGCGAGCGCGTCGGCCAGTTGAATCAACAGATCAAGGGACTGGAATCGATGATTGGTACCAAGGTTTATCTGGAGAAATCCTACAGCGGTGAAATCAATGAATTGGGCGATATGCTCAAGCAAGGGTTCGTTGACAAACAACGTCTGCTCGAGCAGGAACGCAAGCTGGGGATGCTCAGGTCGGAAGTGGCTGATCACCGTTCCACTATTAACAGGACTCGCCTGCAGATCAATGAAACACAGCTACAGATTCTGCAAATCGACAAGGACTTCAATGCCGACGTCGTCAAGCAGCTGGCCGAGGTTCAGACCAGGATGTACGACCTGCAAGAGAAAACCTCGGCCCTGGAAGACCGGCTCAATCGTATCGTCATCCGCGCCCCCGAAGCGGGAATGGTGATTGGCATGACCGTGCACACCATCGGTGGTGTCGTGCGCCCGGCGACGCCACTGCTGGACATCGTTCCATCGGTTTCCGAGCTGGTCATAGAGGCCCAGGTGGAGCCGGTGGATATTGATCGTATCGCCATCGGCAAGCGTGCCGATATCCGTTTCGGCGCGTTCAACAGCTCGACCACTCCGGTAATCGAAGGCGAGGTCAGCAGCGTATCGGCTGACCGACTGACCAATGAAAAGACCGGGAATGCCTATTACCTGGCGCGGGTCCGGGTAACCGAGGACGGCGCCCGTACCTTGGGTGAGCGCAAATTGTTGCCAGGGATGCCGGCGGACGTGTTGATCATCACCGGGCAACGCACGCTGTTGCAGTACTTGATGCAGCCGGCCCGCGATGCCATGTCTCAATCGATGATCGAGGAATGACCGTGGGCGCGTCGGCGGTTCTACTCGGCGGTGCATTCATGCTGGCAACGGCTGCCGCTCTGGCGCAAACCACTGCAGCAAAACCGGCCGAGGTCAGTGCCTCGACGTTTTCCACCGACCTCATGCAGTTGTATCGCGAGGCGCGGCTGGAGGATCCACAGATATTGGCCTCCTTTGCGCAAGCACAGGCGGGTCAGGAACATCAGCGCGAGGCCATGGGGGCGCTGTTGCCGCAACTGTCGTTCAATGCCGGGACGAACCGGATTCACCAGGAAAACGACCTGATAGAGCAGAGTTACGATAACGAAAACTACAGCCTGGTGCTGCGTCAATTCCTCTACAACAAGGCCGCGTGGGAGAACTATCAAAAATTCAAAAGCCTGGCCAAGCAGTCCGAATCGCAAGCACTGGAAGACCAGGCCGAGGCCACAGTGGAATTGGCGCGGCGTTACTTCACCGCGTTGGCGTCCGAGGATGAACTGGAGTTGGTGAGGGCGGAGCGTCGAACCACGCAAAAGAGCCTGGACCGAGTCAATGCGTTGTACGACAAGCAACTGGCATTGATTACTGATCAGCTCGACCTCAAGGCCAGGGTGGACTTGCTCGCGGCGCAGGAGGTGGATGCCCGCAACCAGGCCAGTATCAGTCGCGAGGCACTGGCGGAGATCGTCGGCCGACCGGTCAAGGAGAAGCTCAACCGGATTCGCGATGACATGCAACTACGGGTTTCGGCCCAGAGCCTGGAGACCTGGGTCCGCGAAGGTATGGCGTTGAACCCGGCGCTCAAGGCCAACGAGAGCGGCGTCGAAGCCGCGGAGGCAGCGTTGCGCGGTGGCAAGGGCGGGCACTATCCGACCCTGAGTCTGAACCTGAGCGCACAAGAGACCAACGAGGGCTACAACAACTCCCTGACGCCGCGCACTGACAATTATGTCGCCGGAGTCAGCGTTCAGGTGCCGCTGTACAGCGGCGGCTCGACCTCGGCACGGGTCCGTGGGCTCTACCAGGATCAGCTTGTCGCCGAACAGGAACTGGAAGCGATCCGCCGTCGGGTGGTCAAGGAGATCACCAGTGCTTACCTGACCGCCAATTCGAACGGCGAAAAAATCGGCGCGAATCGCCTGGCCCTGGCCTCGGCACAGCTGTCCAGGGTGGCGGCAGAGAAAGCGCTGAGCTACGGAATGGTCAATGCCGTCGATGTACTGGCCAGCGTACGCAACGAATTCCGCGCTCGGCGTGACCTGCTCAAGACGCAATACGAATTCCTCAGCAACGTATTCACCCTCAATCGCTGGGCGGGAAAACCGCCGGCCGAAAGTGTCGAAAGTGTGAATGGCTGGTTGAGTCCCGGCAGTTCCGGTCAGGCCATGGGCGTTGAATCGGAGTATTAGACAGGCGAAAGGTTGCCTGGTCATTCAAACGGGTGATGGCCTCATTTCAAGGCGTGGCGTTATCCGCAAAACCTGAGGCGACTCATAGAACGGCTAGAAACAATGCGAGGGTGGTTCCTACACCACCCTCGCCTCTTTTTACCCGCGCGATGCCTCAGACGCCGCCATGAACAATGTCGGTATTCAGTAGATCGACCCCGACCAAGGTGATGGTCGTTATTTGTCCGCCAGTCTCGGCAACCGTCACGATGCTGTCTGCGCCGGTGTTGTCGATCGACTGGACAGTGGCGTTCGGGTCGCCGTTGAGCACCAGCTTGTCTTGCACGCCTGGGCCCGTATCGAAGCCGGTGACCTGGTACAGGTTCTCATCGACTGACAAATCGATGTTGAAGGCATCACGCTCACCACCCGTGCCAACCAGCCTGAAGTCGAAGAGCGCATCGGCCGAATCGTTGGCGAACAGGTTGGCGTCGAACGTACTCGTCGCCGAGTCCCCATCCTTGTCCGTCAGCGTCGCGCTGAACGCCAGCTTGACATCGCTGGCCAGGTTCTCGCTCTCCGTAATGAACTGGATCACCGGGATCTTGATCTCGCCCCGGGCCATCGTGAGCTGCACAGCATCGATCAGCGCCGAGCCCGCCTTCTCAATGAGGAAGGACACCTGGCCGCCGGCCTCCGGCGTCAGGGTGTTCACCTCGATGAGGTTCGAAAACGTGCCATCCTCGTAGTAGATCCGGTAGTACAGGTCCTCGGTCGCCGTGTTGTAACCCGCCACGGAGTTGTCGATGAAGATCTTCATGCCCGTCAGCAGGCTCTCCGGATTGATGACGAAACTTTCATCGGCGGCGCCGATTGCCGCCAGGTTGTCTCCTTGGAAAACGTTGTTGGCGACGCCGATGCCGGCCGTGCTGACGTTCATGGCCGCTGGGTCGATGTACGACGGCAGGGGGTTGGTCTGTAGCGCGGCTTCAGTGGGGTCGGGTGCTCCGAGCCCGATGCCGGTCAGGATATCCGCAGTCGACGCAAGCGCCTTCGCGGAAAAGAACACAATCTCCTCGGATGCCGAAGGAATAGCCGGGTTATCCGTCTCCGGAATTAACAATGTGCGCACTGGATCCGGACCGCCGGCAGCCAGCGAGCCGTCGGCACTGCTGAGAACGATCGTCGAGCTGAAGCCTTGCACCAGATCCAGTGCATAACTGCCATCGTCGAAAGCGGTCAGCGTGTAGTCGACGCTGGTATCCGCCGTTGCGGCGTTGTTGTCGAAATCACCGGTCAACGTCCCGGCAAATTGGTACGCGCCATTGGCGTCCGGTGAGGGCACCAGCTCGTTGAGCGTGCCGGTCCCGGTCGTGGTCGTGTTGTCTGGCCTGACGAGGGTGAACTGGCCATTGACCAACGAGATATTCAGACCGGTCGCCCCCAGCCCGTCGGCTCCGGCCGACCTGTCCCAGAACCCGTATTGGGGAAGGACGCTACCGGTTCCGATCAGGTTGCCGAACGCGAGTGATGGGCCGTCGTCCTCAAACACCAGATTCTGCCCGATGTTGAGGGTCGCCTGGGCGCTGTCGCCGTCCTTGTCGGTCTTGGTCGCCGTCAGCGTCACCAGGTTGTCCGAGGTGAGGCTCGTTGCATCATCAGGATTGTTGGCGTCGGGATGCACCACTGCCCGCAGTTGGTCGAGGGTGACGTCACCATTGCTGGCCACGCTGACCGTGAACACCAGCACGTTGCTCGTGGCCGTCCTGCCCTCCACCACCGCGCCGTTGAGCGACAGATTCACCGCCTGGCCGCTGGCTGTGTCGGTCAGTCCGGAGGCTCCGGCCACCACACCCAGCGCATAGGTCAAAGTGCCGGCCCCATCGGCGCCAAACGCCGAGGTGAAGTTGGCGGCAAAGCTCTGGGTATCGTTGGTCCCCAGGACTGTTTCGTCCACCGTCAGCGTCGGTTCCACGCCGGTGGTGTTGATGTTCGGTCCGTCGTCCTTGAACACCAGGTTCTGCCCAATGTTAAGGGTTGCCTGGATACTGTCGCCGTCCTTGTCGGTCGTGGTCGCCGTCAGCGTCACCAGGTTGTCCGAGGTCAGAGTCTTCGAATCATCGGGATCGGTGGTGTTGGGATGCACCACCGCCCGAATCTGGTCGAGCGTGACCTCACCATTGGCAGCGACGCTGACCGTGAACACCAACTGGTCAGTGGTGGCCGTCCTACCCTCCACCACGGCACCGTTGAGCGACAGGTTGACTGCTTCACCGGTGGCCGTGTCGGTCAGCCCGGAGGCCCCCGCCACCACACCCAGCGCATAGGTCAGGGTGCCAGCCCCATCGGCGCCAAACGCCGAGTTGAAGTTGGCGGCAAAGCTCTTGGTATCGTTGATCGCCAGTACCGTCTCGTCCACCGTCAGCGTCGGCTCCACGCCGGTGGTGTTGATGCTAGGTCCGTCGTCCTTGAACACCAGGTTCTGCCCAATGTTGAGGGTCGCCTGGGCGCTGTCGCCGTCCCCGTCGGTCGTGGTCGCCGTCAGTGTCACCAGGTTGTCCGAGGTCAACGTCTTCGAATCATCGGGATTGGTGGTGTCGGGATGCACCACTGCTCGTAGCTGGTCGAGCGTGACCTCACCATTGGCGGCGACACTGACGGTGAACACCAGCAGGTCGGTGGTGGCCGTACGGCCTTCCACCACCGCACCGTTAAGCGACAGGTTGACCGTCTCACCGGTGGCCGTGTCGGTCAGACCGGAGGCCCCTGCCACCACACCCAGCGCATAGGTCAGGGTGCCAGCCCCATCGGCGCCAAACGCCGAATTGAAGTTAGCGACAAAGCTCTGGGTGTCGTTGGTCGCCAGAACTGTTTCGTCCACCGTCAGCGTTGGCTCCGTGCCGGTGGTGTTGATGCTCGGCCCATCGTCCTCGAAGATGATCCTGGAGCCGATTTCGGCGGTCGCAGTAGAGGGTTGGATCAGCGTGAAGCCACCGATATCGAAATCGGCGTGGTCATTGCCCTTGGCGTCGAGAGCCGCCCCGTTCTCGATGAGTACTCGGTTGTGATCCAGCGTTGTGGTGTATTCAATCTGGTAGCCGGCTTTGATGCCGGTGATGGTTGCAACCCCGCCAGAAAAGCTGATGACAATGGCCGGATCATTCGCCGATCCGTCTGAGTTCTCGATCACCAACCCGGTGCTGATGTTGATGACGCGAACATTGGTGATGTCAACCGGCGTATCGTTCGCATAGCCGTTGATGAAATTCACGCCAGGTTCAGCAGTGGTGCTGAATGCGCTGACTTTTACGACAGCACTCTTGCCGCTTTGCAACTGCACGACGTCGAAGTTGGCCGACTTGGTATTTAAGACGCTGGTAAAGTCGATGTTGGATTCAACATCGGCTTCGGTCTGACTAAGGTTGGGAATGGTCACATCCTGCCTGGCACCCGTGACGAACGAAAAGCGGATGCCTTCCTGTTCCACAATCATCTGATTGTTGGTGCCGAAGGTGGTCGGCCCACCCGCCTGGCTGGTATTGATCGTGTCGCCAGTGTTTATATTGGCGCCGCTCGACTGGTCTGCAGGGTTCTTGCCGGTGGCGATGATGGTGGGATCCGTGATCCGCAAGACACCCCCATCGTCGACAACGGTCGGGTTCGCCGTTGTGAACATCAGGAACAGGTTCTGACCGGAAGGCGCATTGGCCAGACTGAATACCAAGTCCTGACTGGCTCCGATGAAAACAATGCCCGACAGATCGACAGCATCGTCGGGGTTGCTAGCGTCCGGATGCATGAGCGGTTGGTACTGCACGACCCAGATCTTGCCGCCCGTGACCGGCGATCCGGTCTCTTCAATATAGGCCGCGAACACGACCGCGCCGGCCGGCCCCCCAGCTCGACCTACAACAATGTTGTTGTTCGTATCCGTATAGAGAAGGATATTGGTGCCATCGAGGGTATCCAGTCCGCTGTCCACGCCATTGAGCGGTGCGCCAAGGCTATCAACGAAGCTGATATCGGTAATGTTTGCTCCGGGCGCAGCGTTGATGCTGAACGCATTGCTGCCCGTGTTGCCCGCAGCCCCTGTATAGCCACTCAAGGCAGCGGCCGTGACGGCTCCGGCCCCAAGCACGGTCAACCGGGTAGAGAAGATCGAGGGCAGGGACGCCACCAGAATGTCATTGTCGTCAGCATCTCCCGCGGGGCTTGCCGTGGCGGTGCCGTTCTGCAGCCCGGGTGTTTCGTCCAGGGTAACGTTCACACCGGTCGCCAGGACGCTCGGAGTGCTGGCCGTGATGGTCGGAACGTATAGGGGAGTCGGATCGCTCACGAAGGTAGAAGTACTGTCATCGCTCGTTAGCGATGAGTTTTTTGTGCGAATAGACATGATTTTCTCCCGAGCAACTCCAGTGACCGCGGCCGAACCGTGGACCTATTTCTGGTACGTTCCACAACTATGGATAAGCGTCACAGGTTGCGCATCGGCCGATACTCCTAGGCAGAGTGGGAGTTTCAGACTACTTGAGAGGGGAAACGGGATGACGCGAATCCACTGGCTCTGAGGTGATGGCAGGTCGCTATGATTCGAACACCACGCCAACGATTGCGCATAGGACCAAGCGACAAGCAATTGAAACAAAGCGGCTCTCAAATCAGGACTGCAGAAGCAATGCGAGGGTGGTTCCTAGGCCACCCTCGCATCCTTTACCCGCGCGACGCCTCAGACGCCGCCATGAACAATGTCGGTATTCAGCAGATCGACCCCGACCAAGGTGATGGTCGTTATTTGTCCGCCAGTCTCGGCAACCGTCACGATGCTGTCTGCGCCGGTGTTGTCGATCGATTGGACAGTGGCGCTCGGGTCGCCGTTGAGCACCAGCTTGTCTTGCACGCCTGGGCCCGTATCGAAGCCGGTGACCTGGTACAGGTTCTCATCGACTGACAAATCGATGTTGAAGGCATCACGCTCACCGCCCGTGCCAATCAGCCTGAAGTCGAAGAGCGCATCGGCCGAATCGTTGGCGAACAGGTTGGCGTCAAACGTACTCGTCGCCGAGTCCCCATCCTTGTCCGTCAGCGTCGCGCTGAACGCCAGCTTGACATCGCTGGCCAGGCTCTCGCTCTCCTGAATGAACTGGATCACCGGGATCTTGATCTCGCCCCGGGCCATTGTGAGCTGAACAGCGTCGATCAGCGCCGTGCCCGCCTTCTCAATGAGGAAGGACACCTGTCCGCCGTCCTCCGGCGTCAGGCTGTTCACCTCGATGAGGTTCGAGAACGTGCCATCTTCGTAGTAGACCCGGTAGTACAGGTCCTCGGTCGCCGTGTTGTAACCCCCCACGGAGTTGTCGATGAAGATCTTCATGCCCGTCAGCAGGCTCTCAGGATTGATGACGAAACTTTCATCGGCGGCGCCGATTGCCGCCAGGTTGTCCCCCTGGAACAGGTTATTGGCGACGCCGATGCCGGCCGTGCTGACGTTCATGGCCGCTGGGTCGATGTACGACGGCAGGGGGGTGGTCTGTAGCGCGGCTTCAGTGGGGTCGGGTGCTCCGAGCCCGATACCGGTCAGGATATCCGCAGTCGACGCAAGCGCCTTCGCGGAAAAGAACACCACCTCCTCGGATGCCGAAGGAATAGCCGGGTCGTCCGTCTCCGGAATCAACAAGGTGCGCACGGGATCCGGACCGCCGGCAGCGAGCGAGCCGTCGGCACTGCTGAGCACGATCGTCGAACGGAAGCCTTGCACCAGATCCAGTGCATAACTGCCATCGTCGAAGGCGGTCAGCGTGTAGTCGACGCTGGTATCCGCCGTTGCGGCATTGTTGTCGAAATCACCGGTCAACTTCCCGGCGAACTGGTACGCGCCATTGGCGTCCGGTGAGGGCACCAGCTCGGTGAGCGTGCCGGTCCCGGTCGTGGTCGTGTTGTCTGGCCTGACGAGGGTGAACTGGCCATTGACCAACGAGATATTCAGACCGGCCGCCCCCAGCCCGTCGGCTCCGGCCGACCTGTCCCAGAACCCGTATTGTGGAAGGACGCTACCGGTTCCGATCAGGTTGCCGAACGCGAGGGATGGGCCGTCGTCCTCGAACACCAGGTTCTGCCCGATGTTGAGGGTCGCCTGGGCGCTGTCGCCGTCCTTGTCGGTCTTGGTCGCCGTCAGCGTCACCAGGTTGTCCGAGGTCAGGCTCGTCGCATCATCGGGATCGCTGGTGTCGGGATGCACCACGGCCCGCAGCTGGTCGAGGGTGACATCACCATTGGCAGCGACGCTGACGGTGAACACCAGCGCGTTGCTCGTAGCGGTGCGGCCTTCGACCACTGCGCCATTGAGCGACAGGTTGACTGCCTCACCGCTGGCGGTGTCGGTCAGCCCGGAGGCTCCGGCCACCACGCCCAGCGCATAGGTCAGGGTGCCAGCCCCATCGGCGCCAAACGCCGAGTTGAAGTTGGCGGCATAGTTCTGGGTATCGTTGATCGCCAAGACCGTTTCATCCACCGTCAGCGTTGGTGCCTCGCCGGTGGTGTTGATGCTAGGTCCGTCGTCTTCGAACACCAGGTTCTGCCCAATGTTGAGGGTTGCCTG